>NZ_JBWLKM010000007.1:0-222905 GCF_059026085.1 Streptomyces sp. a15
GGGCCTTCCGTCCGGCACACCGAGAGCACGCACCGGACACCGCGGGCACCGCACAGGACTTTCGAAACACCCCCTAGAGCCTCTGCGCGAGCGTGCTCAGCCGTGGTCGTGGCCGAGTGGGTCGCCCACCGTCTCGGTGCCCGACCCGGGGCCGACCCTGATCTCGAACTCTCCGTCGTACCTCTTGTGGCCCTCGATCACGGCGAGTTCGACGGCCTCGGAGGCCATCTCGCCGCGCACGATGACCGGGTCCTGGCGCAGATCGCGCATGAGGGCGACGCACATGCCGATCATCACGAGGACGAAGGGCGCGGCGGCCAGGATCGTGAGGTTCTGCAGCCCGGTGAGCGCGTCGCCCTGGCCGCTGCCGACGAGCAGCATGATGGCGGCGACAGCTCCGGTCACCACACCCCAGAACACCACGACCAGTCGGCCCGGCTCCAGCGCGCCCTTCTGGGAGAGCGTACCCATCACGATGGACGCGGCGTCGGCGCCGGAGACGAAGAAGATACCGACGAGGATCATCACGAGCAGACTGGTGACGGTCGCGATCGGGAACTCCTGCAGGACGCCGAAAAGCTGTCCCTCGGGGGTCGCCTCGCCGCCGAGCGCGCCGCCCTCCTTCAGCTTCATCGCCGTACCGCCGAAGACCGCGAACCAGACGAGGCTGACGGTGCTGGGCACGAGGATGACGCCGCCGACGAACTGCCGGATGGTGCGGCCCCGGCTGATGCGGGCGATGAACATGCCGACGAAGGGGGTCCAGGAGATCCACCATGCCCAGTAGAAGACGGTCCAGCTGCCGAGCCAGTCCGCGACGCCCGCGCCGGCACTGGCCTCGGTGCGGCCGGCGAGTTGCGGCAGATCACCGAGGTAGGAGAAGACGGAGGTGGGCAGCAGGTCGAGAACGATGATCGTGGGGCCCGCGACGAACACGAAGAGGGCGAGCAGGAGGGCCAGCATCATGTTGATGTTGGACAGCCACTGGATGCCCCGCTCGATGCCGGAGACCGCCGAGGCGACGAAGGCCAGGGTCAGCACGGCGATGATCGCGACGAGCAGGCCGGTACTCACGTCGTCCATCCAGTCCAGCTCCTGGAAACCGGAACCGATCTGGAGCGCGCCCAGGCCCAGTGAGGCCGCGGATCCGAAGACGGTGGCGATGATCGCGAGGATGTCGATCACCCGGCCCGGGATGCCGTTAGCGTGCTTCTCGCCGATGAGCGGCGTGAAGACCGCGCTGATGGTCTGGCGCCGGCGTTTGCGGAAGGTGCTGTAGGCGATACCCAGACCGACCACCGCGTAGATCGCCCAGGGGTGCAGCGTCCAGTGGAACAGCGTGGTGGCCATCGCCGTCTCCATCCGTTCGGCGGAGTCGGCGGGGCTGGTGCCCGGCGGTGCGGTCGTGTAATGCGAGAGAGGTTCGCTCACGCCGTAGAACATCAGGCCGATGCCCATGCCGGCGCTGAACATCATCGCGACCCAGGACACCGTGCGGAACTCGGGCTCCTCGCCCTCCGCGCCGAGGTGGATCCGGCCGTAGCGGCTGACCGCGAGCCACAGCGCGAAGACGACGAAGCACGAGGCCGCCAGTATGAAGCCCCAGCCGCCGTTGTGGATCAGGCTGTTGAGCATCTTCGTGGAGGCGCTCTCCAGCGAGTCCGTCGCCACCGCGCCCCAGAGCACGAAGGCCACGGTGATGACAGCGGCGACGCCGAACACCACTCGGTCCGTTTGGTGGCCGGAAACGTCCGAAGGACCTTCCCGGCCTCCCCTCTTCTTCAGGTCTTCCGTCATTTGCGGCATCTTCCCCGGTAAGCCCGCGGGTACGCATGTTCCGCACGCGCCCTAGGACCTGCCACAAGTGCCGTGTATCTCCCCCGCTTCAGCAGTCGGTGTCGGGCTCCCCGACCGTGAGGTGGTACGGGGCGCGTTCGTCGAGGAGCAGCGGGACGAGGGCGCGCAGGGGCTGGCGGAGCGGGACGTAGGTGCCCTTCGTTCTCACTCCGTGCAGGGCGAGTTCGTCGCGCACCTCCGCGTACTGGTCGGCGGTGAGCCGGTAGCCGCAGGGCGGGTCCGGGATCACCTCGGCCGGTTCGGGCGGGTCGTTGTCGGCGCCGCCGACGTAGACGGGGCCGGTGTCGGCGTAGCCCGCGAGCCGGGCCGCGTTCGTCGCCGCCTCGACCTGCGCCCGGCGCTCGCCGGTGAACCCGAACAGCCCCTTCAGGGCAGCGAGTTGGGAGTCCACCCGGCGTTTGTTGTTGACGGCCTCCCCGACGTCCGTCAGCGGCTCGACCCGGCTTTCGATGAGCAGGCCCAGCGAGTGCTTGATTCCGGACATGTTCCGCAGGATGCGTTCCTGACCGTCGCCGGCGACCTGCCGGATCGGTTCACCGGTGACGGGGTCGGTCCAGATGCCGTACGTACCGGTCGTGTACCCGGCGCTCTGCGCGGCGGGGCGTACGTACGCCCGGGACAGGGTCTCGGCCTCGTCGTGGACGGCCGCGGCGGTGTTGAGGTTGCGCGGCCACAGGTCGAAGAGGTCCTTGTCGTAGTACGGCGGCGTGGCGCCGTACTCGTGCAAGTCGTAGATGACGTCGGGCCGTTGGTCTCGAATGACGGCGGCCAGGGCGCGGCCCTCGGCCGTCTGCAGGGCGAGGTGGTCGCGGTTGACATCGACGCCGTCGCTGTTGCCGCGGGTGTCGGCGGCGCGGCCGTCGGGGTTGGCGGTGGGGACGACGAGGACGGTGGTGCGGTCCAGGAAGCGGCGGGTCGGCCCGTCCTGCGCGTACGCCAGGTCGCGCACCGTGGTGAGGCAGGCCTCGCGGCCGGACGGTTCGTCGCCGTGCTGGCTGCACACGAGCAGCACCTTGTTCGGGGCGTTCCGCGCGCCGACCTGGACGAGTTGGACCGGGCGGCCCTGTTTCGTCGTACCGATGGAGGCGACCGAGACGCGGCTGCTCGCCCGGTCGACGGCCGCCAGGAAGTCCTGCTCCTCGGACTCCCCGGTCCAGCGGGCGCCGTTCGACTCCTCGAAGCCGGTGCGGGGCGGGGTGTGTGTGGCCTCGGCCGGGGTCGCGATCAGGGATGCGGCCAGGGCGGCCGTCACGAGTGTCAGGGTGCGGATCACCGGGCTCCCTCCGGGACGCGCTGGGCGGTGCGCGGTGCCTGGACCCCGTCGAGGGGCGTGGCCTCGGGGGCGGCGGACGCGGAGCCCGCGGTGGCGCGCGCGAACGCGGCCGCGCCGCCGACGAGCGGGACGCGGGCGGACGTACGGGACAGGTCGACCGTCAGGGTGGGGGTGGTGGACGGCGGGTCGATGAGGTCCTTGTCCGTGCCCGCGACGATCAGTGCGAGGCGGTGGCCTGCCGGGACGACGTGGTCGGTGGCCCCGAGGTCGAGGGTGATGGTGTACGCCTTGCCCGGGGTGAGCGGGACGCCCTTCGAGTCGGAGGCGTGATTGCCGAGGTCGGCCCAGCCGCGGCTGACGACCGTGTAGTCCACGTCGGTGGTCTTCGCCTGTGTCTCCCTGAAGCAGGAGCTGTCGCCCGTGGTGCTCACGCCCCAGCAGGTGCGGTCGCTTAGCGTGCTGATGCCCTCGCCGCTCGCCGCGTAGTCGCGGATCGTGTCGGGGCCCAGGTCGACCAGGACGGCGGACAGGTGGGCCGTCGACGTGGTCGGGGTCGCGGTGACGGTGACCTTGGAGGAGCCGGAGACGCGCAGGTCGCGGGTGAGCGGCCCGGTCACGAAGCCCGCCTTGTCGGGGGTCGACGTGTCGATCTGCGCCGCCCAGTCGGTCTCGCTCAACTGCGGGTTGTCGGTGAACGTCTCCGTGCCGCTGCCCTTGCGCAGGCCGAGCGTGCCGACGCCCTCCTGGCTGCCCTCGGCGGGGCGCAGGGTGGTGGTGTCGGTGCCGCGCGGCGGCCAGGCCTTCGAGGTGACCCACTGGTCGGGATGGCGTTCGATGTCGGCCATGGGCTCGCGGTCGATGCCGTTGTCGTAGCCGAGGAGTTCGTGGTCGAACCAGCGGTGCAGGGTGTCGACCCAGGCGGTGCGGCGGAAGTCGAAGGGATCGACGTGGCCGGTCTGGGAGAGCCAGATCTTGCGCTCGACGCCGTTCTTTGCGAGGGCGTCCCACCACGGACCGACGTGCTGCATACGGACGTTGAGGTCCTGGAGGCCGTGGATCAGAAAGACGCTGGCCTTCACCTTGGAGGCGGCCTTGACGTAGTCGCGCTCGCTCCACAGCGGGGTCCGGTCGCCGGTGCGCGGGGCTCCGGCGACGAGTTCCTGCTGGACGGCGGCGCACTTGGCGCGGGCGTCGGGGCTGTCGACGTAGTTGGACAGCCAGTCGGGGCCCGAGTCATAGAGCGGGGCGCCCTTGGAGAAGTAGTAGTCGTACCAGGTGGAGATGGCGCTGATCGGGACGATGGTCTTGAGTCCCTTGACTCCGGTGGCGGCGAGGCCGTTGGCGATGGTGCCGTCCCAGCTCTTGCCGATCATGCCGGTCTTGCCGTTCGTCCAGCTCGCCTTGGCGGTGGTGGTGCCGGTGCGGCTGGTGTAGGCCCTGGCGCGGCCGTTCAGC
Organism: Streptomyces sp. a15; assembly: GCF_059026085.1. Lineage (NCBI taxonomy): Bacteria > Bacillati > Actinomycetota > Actinomycetes > Kitasatosporales > Streptomycetaceae > Streptomyces > Streptomyces sp. A15. The sequence continues at coordinate 4,586 of NZ_JBWLKM010000007.1, forward strand.
CAGTTGACGACGGCCTTCGCGGACTGGATGTCGGAGCGTCCGCCGACGTCCACACAACCGTCGGAGCGGTTGGTTCCGGCGAGGTCGACGCCGACGAAGGCGTAGCCGCGGGGCACGAAGTAGTTGTCGTAGAACAGCGGCATCTGGACGACGTTGCCCGCGGCGTCGTACGTCTTCTTCTGGCTCTCGTTGCCGCGTCCGCAGCAGGAGTAGTACGGGCTGGCGTCCATGATCACAGGTATCTTGCGGCCCTGTTGGGCGGGTTCGCGCGGCCGGACGATGTCGACGGCGACGCGGTCCGACTTCCCGTCGCTGTCGCCGTCGAGTCCGGTGTCCACCCAGACGGCCTCGCGGACGGCGTTCTCGTACGAGTAGACAGGTCTGCTCTCCTGTGGGGCGGCGTGGGCGGCCATCGGGGTGACGAGGGCTGCCACCAGGGCGGCGACGGCGGCCGTGGCGAGCGATCTCCAGGTCGTGAAGCGCATGCGTATCGGCATGCGCGGACGGTACATCGGTCAACTCCCGTGCAGAAGAGGGCAACCGGACAGGCGAGAGGCGCATGAGGCCTCCGGAGCCGTGGGTTCATGAGGGCCGAATGGCATTCATGTGACAGCGGTGGCCGTGGACATACCCGGGTCCACAGGGAATCAATAGCCTTCGAACTGACCTCGTGCCCCTACGACTTGGAGCTTTTGTGCACCGCAGAATCACCGCGCCGGGCGCACTCGCGTCGGCCACCCTGTTGCTGGCGATCCCGGCATCGGCCGCAAGTCACTCCCCTGGTGCGCCGGGCATCGGCGACCCCTACTACCCGGACTACGGCAACGGCGGATACGACGTCTCCCACTACGACCTGCGGCTGAAGTACCAGCCGTCCACGGACGAGTTGGAGGGCACGGCGACCCTGCTGGCCCGCACCACCCAGGATCTGTCGCGGTTCAATCTGGACTTCCTGCTGGACGTGAGCGAGGTGCGGGTCAACGGCGCGAAGGCGTCGCTGGCGACCTCCGGCGAGCACGAGCTGGAGATCACCCCGAAGACCCCGCTCGCGAAGGGCACCGACATCACCGTCGTGGTGCGCTACCGCGGTGTGCCGTCGTCGAAACAGGCGTACGGCTTCACCAGCTGGCACCGCACTCCGGACGGCGGTGTCGGGGCGAACGAGCCCGAGGCGGCCTGGTGGTGGTTCCCCAGCAACGACCATCCGCTCGACAAGGCCACCTACGACGTGTCCGTGCTGGTGCCGGACGGCACCCAGGCCATCTCCAACGGCACGCTCCAGTCGACGAGTTCACGCGCCGGCTGGACCCGCTACAACTGGCGGTCCAACAAGCCGCAGGCCACCTATCTCGCGACCCTGGCGGTCGGCAGGTTCGACGTCACGACCGGCACGACCGAGAGCGGCATCCCGGTCGTCAACGCCTACAGCAAGGACCTCGGCGACAACTACGGCGCGGCGCGGGCGAGCATCGAGCGGACAGGGGAGATCGCGGACTGGCTGACCGGCTATTTCGGGCCGTATCCGTTCAACGCGCTCGGCGGGTACGTGCCGAACACCGACACCGGGTACGCGCTGGAGACACAGACCCGGCCCTTCTACAGCCCGCGCCAGTTCGCGGCCGGGACGAACACCTCCGTGGTCGTGCACGAGCTGGCCCACCAGTGGTACGGCGATCTCGTGTCCGTCGCCGGCTGGAAGGACATCTGGGTCAACGAGGGCTTCGCGCGGTACGCCCAGTGGCTGTGGTCCGAGCACGAGGGCGAGGGGACGGCACAGGAACTCGCCGACTACGTGTACGCCTCGCATCCGGCCGACGACCCGTTCTGGACGGTGAAGCCCGGGGATCCGGGGCCGGAGAACCAGTTCCACCTCGCCGTCTACGACCGTGGTGCGCTGGCTCTGCAGGCCTTGCGCAACGAGATCGGTGACGAGGCGTTCTTCGCGATCCTGAAGGGCTGGCCGCAGAAGTACGCGCACGGCAACGCGTCGGTCGCCGACTTCCAGAAGTACGCCGAGCAGGTGTCCGGCAAGCCGTTGGCCGCGTTGTTCGACACGTGGCTGTTCCAGCCGGTGAAGCCGGCGGCGCCCGCGGCGCGGGACGCCTCCCTGGCCCAGTCCGCGGCGGCTCCCGTACAGCCGAGGCCGAGGTCGTGGAAGAAGATCGCGGCGACGAACGACGTGCACGAGCACGAGCACGCTCACTGAGGGGCCCCGTTCTGCCCGGCGGTCTACGGTTGGCTCATGCGCCGGACGCGTGAGCCGGCCGGCGCCGCCGGACTGACGGAGGTGTCGGACGTGCGGAACGTGGCGGTCATCGAGGCGCCGTCCGTGCTGGGGCTGCGGCCGACCGGTGTCGAGGAGCTGCCGCGGGCGCTGCTCGGGGCCGGGCTGGCCGAGGGGCTGGGGGCGGTGCGGGCGGGCCGGGTCGAGCCGCCCGCGTACGACTCGCGGCGGGACCCGGACACCGGGGTCCTCAACCCGGACGGCATCGCGGCGTACTCCCTCGCGCTGGCCGACGCGGTGGGCGGTGTCCTCAACCACGGCTGGTTCCCGGTGGTCCTGGGCGGTGACTGCAGTGTCCTGCTCGGCAGTCTGCTCGCGCTGCACCGCCGGGGTCGCCACGGTCTGCTCTTCCTCGACGGGCACACCGACTTCTACCAGCCCGCGGCGGAGCCGGCCGGCGAGGTGGCCTCCATGGAGCTCGCCCTGGCCACCGGCCGCGGGCCGGACGTCCTGGCCGATCTGGAGGGCCGGGGGCCGCTGGTGCGGGACGAGGACGTGGTCGCCCTCGGCTTCCGGGACGCGGAGGAGTCCGCGGCGGCCGGGATGCAGCCGCTGCCGGCCGAGCTGCACGCGATGGACCTGTACGACGTGCGTGCCCTCGGCGTGGACCGGGCGGCAGGCAGTGCGGTCGACCTGCTCGCGGTGGACCGCCCGGGCGGTGCCGACGGCTACTGGATCCATCTCGACGCCGACGTGCTGGACGACGCGATCATGCCCGCGGTCGACTACCGCCTGCCCGACGGGCTGACCTGGCAGGAGCTGGAGACCGTGCTGCGGACCGCGCTGTCCGGCCCGGGAGCCGTCGGCTTCGAGGTCACGATCTTCAATCCCCGGCTGGATCCGGACGGGAGCATCGCGGCACGCCTCACCGAGTGTCTGGTACGGGCGTTCCGGGCCGCCTGACGGGGGCTCGGTCAGTCCCCGTGGTCGTACACCGTCACCGCGATGTCCCGCTTCGCCAGCCGCTCGGTGACCAGGGGCTCGACCCGGGACCACTTGCCTCCGGCCAGGCCGCACCCTATGCGGGGCATGTGCACGGAGGCGCCGAGCTCGGCCGCCTTGTCGGCCACCCTGCCCAGCGCCGCGTCGATCGCCTCGTACCGCACGGGCACGCCCTTGCTGCCCGTGCGTGTGCCCGTGCGTGTCCCCCGCTGACCGACCATGTTGGCCACCCACACATATCGTTCCACCTGCACGAACTGGACCGCGCCCAGACCGAAGTCGTTCGCCGCGCGGTCACGGTGCCAGGCCCGGAACGCCGCCTCCGGCTCCGGCCAGCGCCGCGAGACGGCGAGGACGAAACCCTTCCCCCAGCCCCCGATGTCGTTGCAGACATGGGCGATCAGCTTGACGCCCTTGACCGACGGAACGGTGGCGTCACCCCGGACGTACGTGATCTCCGACATGACGCCACCGTAGAGGCCGCCACTGACAGTGGCCCCTCGTTATTCGGTGAACCCCGATTCGGTGAACCCCGCCGGCTCCTGGTCCGCCGCCCTGGCGACCCTGCGCCGGATCCCGAACCAGCCGCCCACCAGCAGGACCGCGATCACCGGGATGAGCAGCAGTGTCCTGCGGCCGACCTCGGGGTCGTTCGCCATCATGCCGAGGCAGGCGAGCAGGAAGGCGATCGTGGTGATCTCCGTGACCGGGCTGCCGGGCAGGCGGAAGGAGGGGCGGGCCACGAGGCCGGCCCGCGCGCGGCGGACGAAGACCAGGTGGCAGACCATGATGATCACCCAGGTGCTGATGATGCCGAGGGAGGCGACGTTCAGCACGATCTCGAAGGCCTGGCTCGGCACGAGGAAGTTGAGGCCGACGCCGAGGACGCAGACCGCGCAGGTCAGCAGGATGCCGCCGTAGGGAACCTGGCTGCGGTTCATGCGGGCGGTGAACTTCGGGGCCGAGCCCGCCATCGCCATGGAGCGCAGGATGCGGCCCGTGGAGTACAGGCCGGAGTTCAACGACGACATCGCGGCCGTCAGCATCACCAGGTTCATCACGTCGCCCGCCGCCGGTACACCGATCTTCGACAGGACCGTGACGAAGGGGCTCTCGCCGGCCGAGTAGACCGAGCCGGGCAGCAGCAGGGCCAGGAGGACGACCGAGCCGACGTAGAACAGGCCCACCCGCCACATGATCGAGTTCACCGCGCGCGGGACGACCTTCTCCGGCTCGGCGGTCTCGCCCGCGGCGACGCCGACCAGCTCCAGAGCGGCGTACGCGAAGATCACGCCCTGCATGACGAGGACGACGGGCATCAGGCCGTGCGGGAGGACGCCCCCGTTGTCGGTGATCACGCCCAAGCCGGGTGTCCCACCGCCCACTTCGTGCCGGGTGGCCAGCAGGAAGATGCCGATCAGCATGAAGCCGACGAGGGTGGCGACCTTGATGATCGCGAACCAGAACTCCATCTCGCCGAAGTACTTCACCGAGATCAGGTTCACCGCCAGGACCACCGCGAGGGCGATCAGCGCCAGCGTCCACTGCGGGATGTCGGTGAACAGGCTCCAGTAGTGCGTGTAGAGGGCGATCGCGGTGATGTCGGCGATGCCGGTCGTCGACCAGTTGAGGAAGTACATCCAGCCGGCGACGTAGGCGCCCTTCTCGCCGAGGAACTCCCGCGCGTACGACACGAAGGAACCGGACGACGGGCGGTAGAGGACCAGCTCGCCGAGGGCCCGGACGACGAAGAAGGCGAAGACGCCGCAGACGAGGTAGGCGAGTGCGAGCGCCGGGCCCGCGTCGTGCAGGCGGCCGCCGGCTCCCAGGAAGAGTCCGGTGCCGATCGCGCCGCCGATGGCGATCATGTTGACGTGACGGGCCTTGAGGTCCTTGCTGTAGCCGGCGTCGCCCGCGTCCACGGGCGTCGTGGCCGCCCCGGTGCGGGAGCCGGTCTGTGCCGATTTCACGGCGTCCTTGCTCACGGGTGGTTCCACTCTCTGGTGCGCCCCGGCGGGTTCCGCTCGGGTGTCCGGACGTGATGCGGCCCGTGCCGGTCGGTTTGCCGCTCGGTTTGCCGCTCGGTGAACAAGGCACAGGCCGAGGGGTCGCCTGCCCCGGAACGCACCTCACACGCGGTGGCACATGTCACATAGGTGCACATCGCACACAGTTGGGCCCAGAGGGCGCCCAAGAGGTTTCACACCATTGGTGAGACAGCGATACTGCTGCACATGACGACCGACACCACAGCTGCCGGGGAGCCGACCCTCACTATCGACGAGCTGGCCGCGCGGGCGGGTGTCACGGTCCGCACGGTCCGCTTCTACGGCACCAAGGGTCTGCTGCCCCCGCCGGTGATCGGTGCGCGGCGGGTCGGTCACTACGGCCGGGAGCACCTCGCGCGGCTCGCGCTGATCGAGGAGTTGCAGCAACAGGGCATGACGCTGGCGGCCATCGAGCGCTATCTGCAGCAGCTGCCGCCGGACCTGAGCGCGCACGACCTCGCCATCCACCGGGCCGTGGTCACCTCCTGGGCGCCGGACACGGTGGAGACGCTGTCGCGGGAGGAACTTCGGCGGCGGGCGGGGCGGGAGCTGGACGACGGGGACATGGCGCGGCTCACCGCGATGGGCGTGGTCCGGGCGGACGGCGACTCCTACCGCGTCGACCTGGGCCTGCTCCGGCTCGGCGTCCAGCTGCTCGACGTACCGCTGTCGCAGGAGGCGATCCTGGCGTCCCGGAACGTCCTCGTCGAGCACTCGCGCGCGGCTGCCCACGAGCTGGCGGAGCTCTTCCGCGGCGAGGTGTCGGAGCGGGACGCGCAGGATGTGCGGTCGCTGTCCGCGCACATGCATCCGCTGGTCGTGCAGGCGCTGCTGACCACCTTCCAGCGGTCCCTCAGGGAGGAGCTGCGGGAGTGGGCGACGGAGTGACGTGGACACCTCCGCGCGCTTCCCGCCCCGTCCCAGGGGGCGGCGGGGGCGAGAATCGCCGCCCGCCGCCAGACATCACCCGTCCCCGAACCGCTCCCCCTTCTCCGCCTTCTCCACCAGCAGCGCGGGCGGCGCGAACCGCTCCCCGTACCGCTCGGCCAGCTCACGCGCGCGTGCCACGAAGCCCGGCAGCCCGCCTTCGTAGCCGTTGATGTACTGCAGGACACCCCCCGTCCATCCCGGGAAGCCGATGCCGAAGATGGAACCGATGTTGGCGTCCGCGACGGACGTCAGGACGCCCTCCTCCAGGAGCTTCACCGTGTCGAGCGCCTCGGAGAAGAGCATGCGTTCCTGCATGTCTTTGAAAGGCACAGTCTCGAAGGGGATCTCCGCGTCCTTGCGCGTGAAGTGCTCCCGCAGCCCCGGCCACAGGCCGGTCCGCGCACCGTCCTCCCCGTACTCGTAGAAGCCCGCTCCCCCACTGCGACCGGTGCGGCCGAACTCGTCGACCATGCGGTCGATGACGGCCTCGGCCGGGTGGGCCGTCCAGGTGCCGCCCGCTTCCTCCACGGCCCGCCTGGTCTCGCCTCGGATCTTGCGCGGGAGCGTGAGCGTCAGCTCGTCCATCAGGGACAGCACCTTGGCCGGGTAGCCGGCCTGCGCCGCCGCCTGTTCGACCGACGCGGGCTCGATGCCCTCGCCGACCATGGCCACGCCCTCGTTGAGGAAGTGCCCGATGACGCGTGAGGTGAAGAAGCCGCGCGAGTCGTTGACGACGATCGGCGTCTTCTTGATCTGCCGGACCAGGTCGAAGGCGCGGGCGAGGGCCTCCTCGCCGGTGCGCTCGCCCTTGATGATCTCGACGAGCGGCATCTTGTCGACGGGCGAGAAGAAGTGCAGCCCGATGAAGTCGGCCTGGCGCTCGACGCCTTCGGCGAGGGCGGTGATGGGGAGGGTGGAGGTGTTGGAGCACAGCAGCGCGTCCGGCTCGACGAGGTGCTGGATCTCCTGGAACACCTTGTGCTTGAGCGAGGTGTCCTCGAAGACGGCCTCGATGACGGCGTCGCAGCCCGCGAGGTCGGAAGGGTCGGCGGTGGGCGTGATGCGGGCGAGCAGCGCGTCCGCCTTCTCCCGCGTCGTGCGGCCCCGGGAGACGGCCTTGGCGCACAGCTTCTCGGAGTAGCCCTTGCCCTTGAGGGCCGCTTCGGGAGAGACGTCCTTGAGGACGACGTCGATGCCGGCGCGGGCGCACGAGTAGGCGATGCCCGCACCCATCATCCCGGCACCGAGGACGGCGACCTTGCGGACCGGGCGCGGCTCGATGCCCTTGGGGCGGTTCGCGCCGGAGTTGACGGCCTGGAGGTCGAAGAAGAACGCCTGGATCATGTTCTTCGAGGTCTGCCCGGCGGCCAGCTCCACGAAGTAGCGGGCCTCGATGACCTGGGCGGTCTCGAAGTCGACCTGGGAGCCCTCGACAGCGGTCGCGAGGATGTTGCGCGGCGCTGGGTAGGGCGCACCGGCCGTCTGCTTGCGCAGGGTGGCGGGGAAGGCGGGCAGGTTCGCCGCGAACTTGGGGTGGGCGGGCGTACCGCCGGGGATCCGGTAGCCCGGCTTGTCCCAGGGCTGCTGCGAGGCGGGGTTGGCTTCGATGAAGGCGCGGGCCTTGGCGAGGAGTTCATCCTGGGTGGCGGCCACGTCGTCGACGAGACCGTTCTCCAGGGCGCGCTGGGGGCTGTACTGGGTGCCCTGGAGGAGGACCTTGAGGAGCGCGTCGGCGATGCCGAGCAGGCGGACGGTGCGGACGACGCCGCCGCCTCCCGGGAGCAGGCCGAGGGTGACCTCGGGGCAGCCGATCTTGGAGCCGGGGGCGTCGAGGGCGATGCGGTGGTGGCAGGCCAGGGCGATCTCGTAGCCGCCGCCCAGGGCCGCGCCGTTCATGGCGGCGACGACCGGCTTGCCCAGGGTCTCGATGCGGCGCAGGTCGCGCTTGATGGCCATGCCACCGTCGAAGAGTTCCCGCGCGGTCTCGGGGGTGACGCGGATGAGGTCGCGCAGGTCGCCGCCGGCGAAGAAGGTCTTCTTGGCGGAGGTGATGATGATGCCGCGGATGGTGTCCTTCTCGGCCTCCAAGCGGTCGGTGATCACCGCGAGGGAGTCGCGGAACGCCTGGTTCATGGTGTTCGCGGACTGGTCCGGGTCGTCGAGGACGAGGGTGACGACGCCGGTGCGGTCCTGTTCCCAGCGGATGGTGGTGCTCTGTGTCATGACAGGGTCTCCGTAGAGGTCTCTTGGATCCGGATCAGAGGTCTCCTGGGTCCGGATTTCCGCCGGGGATTCAGATGCGTTCGACGATCGTGGCGATGCCCATGCCGCCGCCCACGCAGAGGGTGGCGAGGCCGTAGCGCTTGTCCTGGCGCTCCAGTTCGTCGACGAGCGTGCCGAGGATCATGGCGCCGGTGGCGCCGAGCGGGTGGCCCAGCGCGATGGCTCCGCCGTTGACGTTGACCTTGTCAAGGGACAGGCCCATGTCCCGCGCGTAGCGCAGGACGACGGCCGCGAAGGCCTCGTTGATCTCGACGAGGTCGATGTCATCGATGGTCAGCCCGGCCTTGGCGAGGGCCTTGCGGGTGGCGGGGGCGGGGCCGGTGAGCATGATGGTGGGCTCGGAGCCGGAGACGGCGGCGGAGACGATCCGCGCGCGCGGGGTGAGCCCGTAGCGGTCACCGACCTCCTTGGAGCCGATCGCGACCAGCGACGCGCCGTCCACGATGCCGGAGGAGTTGCCCGCGTGGTGGACGTGGTCGATCTTCTCCACCCAGTGGTACTTCTGCAGGGCCACGGCGTCGAAGCCGCCGAGGTCGCCGATGTCGGCGAAGGACGGCTTCAGCTTGCCGAGGGAGTCGGCGGTCGTCCCCGGGCGCAGGTGCTCGTCGTGGTCGAGGACTACGAGGCCGCTGCGGTCCCTGACCGGGACGACGGACCGGTCGAAGCGGCCCTCCTTCCAGGCGGTCGCCGCCCGCTCCTGCGAGAGCGCCGCGTACTCGTCGACGTCCCGGCGGGAGAAGCCCTCGATGGTGGCGATGAGGTCCGCGCCGATGCCCTGCGGCACGAAGTTGGTGGCGAGGTTCGTCATCGGGTCGTTGAACCAGGCGCCGCCGTCCGAGGCCATCGGCACCCGGGACATCGACTCGACGCCGCCCGCGAGGACGAGGTCCTCCCAGCCGGAACGCACCTTGGCGGCGGCCATGTTGACGGCCTCCAGACCCGAGGCACAGAAGCGGTTCTCCTGGACGCCCGCCACCGTGTCCGGCAGTCCCGCGGCGACGGCGGCGATCCGGGCGATGTCGGAGCCCTGGTCGCCGACCGGGCCGACGACGCCGAGCACGATGTCGTCGACCGCGGCCGGGTCGAGGCCCGGGAAGCGGTCGCGGATCTCGTGGATGAGCCCGACGACCAGGTCGATGGGCTTCGTGCCGTGCAGGGCGCCGTTCGCCTTGCCGCGGCCGCGCGGGGTGCGGATCGCGTCGTACACGTACGCTTCGGTGCTCACATCAAGCCTTTCGGGGAGGGTCAGCCCAGCAGGGATCGGCCGATGATCTCCTTCATGATCTCGGTGGTCCCGCCGTAGATGGTCTGGATACGCCCGTCGGTGAAGGCCCGGGCGACGGGATGGTCGGTCATGTAGCCGTAGCCGCCGTGGAGTTGGAGGCAGCGGTCGGCGACCCGCTTCTGCAGCTCGGTCGCCCACCACTTGGCCATGGAGGCGTGCACGGCGTCGAGTCCGCCGCTGGAGTGCTCCTCGATGCAGCGGTCGAGGAACGCCCGCGTGACGGCGCACTCGGTGGCCATCTCGGCCATCTCGAAGCGGATGTGCTGCTTGGTCGCCAGGGGCCGGCCGAAGGCCTCGCGTTCCTTGACGTACTCCGTGGTGATCTCCAGCAGGTGCTCGGCGGCGGCGATCGCGGCGACGGCGATGCTCAGGCGCTCCTGGGCGAGGTTCGTCATCAGGTGCACGAAGGCGCCGTGGAGCTCGCCGAGGAGGTTCTCCTTGGGCACGCGCACGTCGTGGAAGAACAACTCGGCCGTGTCCTGCGCCTTCTGGCCGATCTTGTCGAGGTTGCGGCCGCGCTCGAAGCCCTCCATGCCGCGTTCGACGACGAGCAGCGACAGGCCGTGCGCGCCGCCCTCCGGTGTCGTCTTCGCCACGACGATCACCAGGTCGGCCAGGATGCCGTTCGAGATGAACGTCTTGGAGCCGTTGAGCAGCCAGTGATCGCCCCGGTCCTCGGCGTGGGTGCGGATGCCCTGGAGGTCGGATCCGGCGCCGGGCTCGGTCATGGCGATGGCGGTGATCAGTGTGCCGTCGCAGAAGCCGGGCAGCCAGCGCCGCTTCTGTTCCTCGGTGGCCAGGCCGGTCAGGTACGGGCCGATGATGTCGTTGTGCAGGCCGAGGGCGAGCCCTGGGGCGCCCGCGCGGGTGAACTCCTCGGCGAGGACGGCGCTGTAGCGGAAGTCGGCGGTGCCGCCGCCTCCGTACTCCTCGTCCACGGCGAGCCCGAGCAGGCCCTGCTTGCCGGCCGCCCGCCAGGCCTCGCGGGAGACGATGCCGTCCTTCTCCCACTGTTCGTAGTACGGCAGCACCTCCCTGGCCAGGAAGCTGCGCACGGTCCCGCGGAACACGTCGTGCTCGGGGGCGAAGATCTGCCGCTTCATCCGAGGCCCTTCAGGAGGTCGGGTACGTCCCAGTCGCGTGCCACGTCCACGGTGTCGGCGCCCGGCTGAGCAGGGCCGGTGCGGACCTCCGTCGGGGTGGCGGAGAAGCGGGGTGCGGGGGCGGGCTGGGTGATGCCGTCGTGGTCGGTGAAGGTGCCGCGGGCGGCCAGGTGCGGGTGCTGCGGGGCCTCGCGCAGGGTCAGTACGGGCGCCACGCAGGCGTCGGAACCCTCGAAGACGGCCGTCCACTCATCCCGGGTGCGGGATGTGAAGCGGGCGGCGACGGCCTCGCGCAGCTCGCCCCAGCGGGTCCAGTCCTTGCGGGCCCCGGTGTGCTCCTCGAGGCCGAGCAGGCTCAGGAACTCCTCGTAGAACTGCCGCTCCAGGGCGCCCACGGCCATGTACTTCCCGTCGGCGGTCTCGTAGGTGCCGTAGTAGGGGCAGCCGCCGTCGAGGAGGTTGGCGCCGCGCCGGTCCTGCCAGCCGCCGGCGGCGAGCATGCCGTGGATCATCGCGGAGAGGTGGGCCGTGCCGTCGACGATGGCGGCGTCGACGACCTGCCCGGTGCCGGTCGCGCGGGCGTGGTGCAGGGCGGCGAGGACGCCGACGACGAGGTACAGGGAGCCGCCCGCGTAGTCCCCGAGCAGGTTGGCCGGGACGGCGGGCGGCCGGGACGGTTCGCCGATCATGCCGAGGGTGCCGGTGAGCGCGATGTACGCGATGTCGTGCCCGGCGCGCGGGGCGAGGGGGCCTTCCTGGCCCCAGCCGGTCATCCGGCCGTAGACGAGCTTCGGGTTGCGGGCGTGGCAGTCCTCGGGGCCGACGCCGAGGCGCTCGGCGACCCCGGGGCGGTAGCCCTCGACGAGGACGTCGGCGCGGGCGGCGAGGTCGAGGACACGGGCGGGACCGTCGGGTGCCTTGAGGTCGACGATCACCGAGCGCTTGTTGCGGTTGGTGACGTCGAACTCCGGGTCGACGGCGAGCCCGGACCCACCGGGCCGGTCCACACACACCACGTCGGCGCCCAGATCGGCCAGGAGCATGGCGGCGAACGGGCCGGGCCCGATCCCGGCCAGCTCGACCACGCGTACGCCGGAGAGCGGGCCCGGCCTCGGCGTCGTTGCCATGCAGCCCCCAAAGGTATGACACAAGCGATGTAACACCAGTGATGCTAAGAACGCCGCCCAACGGGCACAAGACCTGGAGAGCAAGCGCTTAGTCGGATTGTGCCCCGTGGACCGGCTCAGCGACCGTCGAGCTCGGCTATGAGCCGCTTCGGCGCGATCGTGCGGTAGCTCTCCTCCACCCAGTCGCACAGCACTTCGGCGGCCGGGGCGCCCCGCGGCTCCAGCGGGACGCTCACCCAGCCGGACTTCCCGAGGCCGTACCCGGCGGGTTCGGCGCCGGGGCAGGTCAGCGCGTGGGCGTGGGCGGCCTCGTCCTTGAGCTTCACCGTGACGCCCAGCGGGTAGCTGCCGTCGTCGACACCGAGGAAGGCGAACACCTTCTTGTTGACCTTGGCGACGGTCTCGCCCCAGGGGAACTCCTCCGTGGCACCCGGCATCCCGAGAGCGAACTCGCGCACTTTCTCCCACTTCTTCAGGGCGTTCTTCGGCACGGCCACCTGCACACCTCCGGCCTCGTCGGCGGGCTCCGCACTCCTCACGCTAGCCTCGGCCACCGACAACGGCGCGTGCGGCGAAACCGAAGAGGTGTCATGAGCAGGCTGAACAGGACGGATCGTCCCTACGACATCGTGCTCTTCGGAGCCACCGGCTTCGTGGGCACGCTCACCGCCGAGTACCTGGCCGCGCACGCTCCAGAGGGGCTGCGCTGGGCGATCGCCGGCCGCAGCGAGGAGAAGCTCCACCGGCTGCGGGAGGGGCTGCCCGGCGGCTCGGCGGTCGGGGTGCTGAGGGCCGACGTGTCGGATCCGGCCTCGCTGCGTGAACTCGCGGAGCACGCGCGCGTGGTGGCCACCACGGTCGGCCCCTATGTGACCCACGGCGAGGAACTCGTCGCCGCCTGCGCGGACTCCGGAGCGGACTACCTGGACCTCACCGGTGAGCCGGAGTTCGTGGACCTGATGTACGTCCGCCATGACGCACGCGCGAGAGAGACGGGCGCCCGGCTGGTCCACGCGTGCGGTTTCGACTCGGTGCCGCACGACCTGGGGGCGTACTTCACCGTCCGGCAGCTCCCGGAGGGCGTACCCCTGAAGGTCGACGGATTCGTGACCGCGGACGCGACCTTCTCGGGCGGCACCTTCGCCTCGGCGCTCAACCAGTTCGCGCGCGGACGGCAGATGCTGGCCGCCGCCCGGGACCGCGGCCGGCACGAGCCGCGCCTGGTGGGCCGGCGTGTCTGCGCTCCGACCGGCGCACCACGGTTCGCCCCGGAGGTCGGCGCCTGGGCGCTGCCCCTGCCGACGATCGACGCGCAGATCGTCCGGCGGTCCGCGCAGGCGCTGGAGCGGTACGGCCCGGACTTCCGCTACCGCGAGTACGCGGCGGTACGGCACCTGCCGGTCGCGGTGGGCGGGGTGGCGGCCGTGGGCGCGCTGATCGCGGCGGCCCAACTGCCGCCCGCGCGGCGCTGGTTGTCCGACCGGCTCAAGCCCGGGGAGGGGCCCGGCCCGGAGAAGCGGGCGAAGAGCTGGTTCAAGGTCCGTTTCGTCGGCGAGGGCGGCGGCCGGCGGGTGTACACGGAGGTCGCGGGCGGCGACCCCGGGTACGGCGAGACGGCGAAGATCTTCGCCGAGGCGGCACTGTGCCTGGCCTTCGACGACCTCCCGCCGACCGCCGGTCAGGTCACCACGGCGGTCGCGATGGGCGACGCGCTGACCGAGCGGCTGCGGCGGGCCGGGATCACCTTCCGGGTGGCCGGGAGCCGGTGAGCGGGCCCTACAGCGGCCACTGGGCGACGGTGTAGATCATGCCGACGATCCAGCCGAGCCCCGCGAGGGTGGCGAGGACGAGCGCGGCGGTCACGGCACGCTCGACGGGGCGGTCGGGGTCGGCGAGGGGCTTCGGGGAACGGTGCGAGGTCATGCGCCACAGCCTGCCGAGCGGACCGCCGGCCCACATCCGTACAGGTACTCAGACGACGTACTCAGGAGCAGTACTCAGAGCAGCAGCAGAGCAGTACGCAGACGCAGTCCTCGCGCCTCCTCAGGGAGTTGCTTCCCGCAGCGCCCGTCGGCACAGCGCGTCCGCCCTGCGCGTGGTCTCCGGCAGCCGGTACTCGGGGGTCAGCGCGAGGGTGTGGGCGCAGGCGTTGTCGAGGCCCACGGGGTGACCGACCGAGACGAAGACCGGCTTGACGCCCGCGCGGGTGCGCAGGGCGCGGCCGACCTCCTCGGTGCCCGCGAGCAGGGGGGCCGTACTGCCGCGTGCGGTGCCCGGGTCGTCGTAGGTGAAGGTGAAGGGGTTCTTGGCGACCCCGATGGTGGGCAGCCCGGTGAGGACGCCGAGGTGGCTGGCGAGGCCGAAGCGGCGCGGGTGGGCGAGGCCGTAGCCGTCGCACACGACCAGGCCGGGCGGGCAGGGCAGGGCGTCGAGGGCCGCGAGGACCGTGGGGATCTCGCGGAAGGCGAGCAGGCCGGGCACGTACGGGAAGGAGATCCGGCCGACGGCCGTGGCCTCGGCGACGACGTCGAGACTCGCCGCGTCCAGCACCACGGCGGCGGCCGCGACGACATCGTGCTCGTCGTCGTAGGCCACGTCTACGCCGGTCACATGGCCCGTGCCGGGCGGCGGTCCCGGCTCGTCGAGCACCACGCGCCCGCGCAACTCGTCCTGGACCGCGCGGGCCTGCTCCTCGGTCGCGGGCCAGTCGGGGGGAGTTCCTACCGTCGTCATGATGGGACGAGCCTACGGCCCGTCCCCCGGACGGCGTAGCCTCGCGATCATGTTCGTACTGGAGCTGACCTACACCGCCCCGCTCGATGCCGTCGACGCCGTGTTGGAGGCGCATGTCGCCTGGCTCGACGGGCTGTACGAGCAGGGGGTCTTCCTGGCGTCCGGGCCCAAGAATCCCCGCGAGGGCGGGTGATCCTCGCCGTCGCGGGGAACCGGGCGTGGATCGAGGGGATCGCCGCGGGCGATCCCTTCGTCACCGCCGGGGTGTGCGAGTACCGCATCGCCGAGTTCGCCGCGACGAAGACGGCACCGGGGCTGGAGCGGTTCCGGGAGACGCCGGCCTGAGGCTCAGCTCTTGCCGCCCAGCGCCCGCTGCAGCTGGCTCTTGTTCATGTCCGAACGGCCCTTGATGCCCCGCTGCTTGGCCTCCTGGTAGAGCTGGTCGTAGGTGGGCCCCTCGGAGCCCTTGCCGGACCGCTGGCCGCCCCGCTTGCCGGACGACATGTCCTGGGTCGAGGTACGGCTGGCGGTCTTCGACTCGCCGGACCGTGCGCGTTCCTTGTTCACCGTCCGAGCGGCGATCTCCTTGGCGCGTCCCTTGCTCTCGCCCCGGTCCTCGGCGCTCTCCTTGATGTGCTCGTACTGGCGCTCCCGCTTGGAGCTCGAACCACGTGGCATGTCCGCTCACTCCTTTCCCGTTCGGGGAACGGGTACCCGCATTCCGGACCTATGCGGCACACCCTGCGGACTCAGCTCTCCAGACGGGCGACGCGCCCCTGTTCCCCGGCCGCCCAGCACCCCAGGTCGGGCGTGCAGTCCACGGTGTCGTACGAGCCCGTGTCCACCGTCCGCCAGGTGCGGCCGCCGTCCGTCGTCAGGTCCGTGCCGGTGGGTCCGACCGCGAGGGCGGCCGTGCGGCTGTACGGGAGCCAGGCGACGCCCGAGCGGTAGGCGGGCGGCGGCTCGGCGGCGGGCCGCCAGTCGCGGCCGCCGTCGGCGGTGCGTGCCGCAGGGCCGGTGGACGTCTGGTCGGGGCGGTAGTCGCCGCCGACCGCGAGACCGTGCGTACGGTCCCGGAAGGCGAGCGCGAAGACGCCGCGGGCCGGGTCGCCCGCCGGGATCGGCGTGTCGGAGGCCGTCCAGGTCAGGCCCCGGTCGGCGGAGTGCAGCACGCGCGCGCGTGCGGCCCCGCCGGTGGCCAGCCAGACGTCCCGGGATCCGGCGGAGACCAGGCACTGGCCGCTCGCCGCGAACCCGGCCTCGCCGGGCAGCGCGGCCGGCATGCCGGCGCTGGGCAGCACCGTCCAGGAGCGGCCGCCGTCGCTCGTCGACAGGATGCGGAACTTGCCGTCGACCGGGTCGCTCATCGCGAGGCCGTGGCGGCGGTCGAAGAAGGTGAGGCAGTCGTAGAAGGCCCGCGCGTCGGTGTTGCGGAAGGACTCGGTCCAGGTCGCGCCGCCGTCGTCGGTGCGGTAGACGCGGGACGCCTCGCCCTCGCCGATGGCCAGCACCACCGCACGCCGCGCGTCGAACGCCTCGATGTCCCGGAACTGCAGCTCTTCGGCGCCGGGCGGCGAGACGTTCCGCCAGCTCGCCCCGCCGTCCGTGGTGCGCAGGACGGTGCCCTGGGTGCCGGACACCCAGGCGGTGTCCCGGCCGACGGCCGCGAGCCCCCGGAACCGCACACCGGTGCTGCCGGTGTCCTTCACCTGCCAGTGCGGTGTCCGCTGTCCGGACTCCTGCGCCTGTGCGGGTACGGCGGTCAGGGCGGCCAGCGCCGCCGCGCACGCCACCCCCGCGCCCACCGCTCGCCTCGTCCGTCCGGGCCGTCTCGTGCGTCGCGTGATCCCCAAGCGCCTCATGGCGGGCGAAGCTAGCCCACCGCCCGGGTGCCGTCCAGAGGGCGCCGACCGCCCTCCCCGGAGGCTGCGTTTGCCACAAGTGCCTTTCACACCCCAGGAGAAGAGCCTGGTCACTTCCGTGAATGAAGACGGTGACAGAGGTCACTCGACATCGGTGTGCACGGATTGGCTCATTCCGTCGTCTCTTTTCATGCCCGGCCTCATCCCCGGAAGTCCGTTCAGCCGTCACAAGGGAGCAAGGCGTTGTCCATCGTCATCGAGCAGCCCGTCGAGGCCCGGCTCGTCGCCGCCGCGCCGCGGATGCCGAGTATTCCCGCCACGCTGCACTACGACCGGCGCGACCCGTTCGCCGTCCGCATGACCTTCCCGGCCCCGGCCACCCTGGAGGGCGTGGAGGTCTGCTGGACCTTCAGCCGCGAACTCCTCACGGCCGGCCTCCGGGAGCCCGAGGGGCACGGCGATGTGCGGGTGCGGCCGTACGGCTACGACCGCACCGTCCTGGAGTTCCACGCTCCCGAGGGCACCGCCGTCGTGCACATCCGCTCGGGCGAGCTGCGCCGGTTCCTGGAGGCGACCAGTGAGCTGGTGCCGGTGGGTCTGGAGCATCTCCAGCTGGACCTGGACCACGACTTGGCGGAGCTGATGCGGGACGCCTGCTGAGCCCGGCCGGCGTCAGCGGCCGAGCAGTGTGTTGAGCTCGCCGTAGTCGAGTCCGTCCGCCAGCGCGTCGTACGTCCCCGTGCCCAGCAGTTCCCGGGCGGCCCGGCGGACCAGGGCGTGCGCGGCCTGGGCGATGCCCGAGCCGACGCTCACCCGGGCGACGCCGAGCGCGGCCAGCTCGGCGACCGGCGGGGCACCGGGACCGGCCATCACGTTCAGCGGTCCGCCCACGCCGTCGGCGAGCAGCTTCACCGTCTCCGGGTCGACGGCCCCGGGAACGAAAATGCCGTCGGCGCCCGCGGCGAGAGAGGCGGCGGCCCGCTCCAGGGTGAGGTCGACTCCCCCGGCGGCGCGCAGGAACGTGTCGATGCGGGCGTTGACGAACAACGGCACGCCCGCCGCGTCGGCGGCCTCGCGGGCGGCGGCGATCCTCCCCCAGACTCCGTCCGGGGGGACCCCCATCTCGCTTCGCTCGGCCTGCTGGCCGACCGGCCGCAGCGGGCCGGCCCCGGCCCCGTACAGCGCGTCCTCGATGTTCACGCCGACCATGCCCGCGGCGAGCACGGCACGGATCGTGTCGGCCACCCCGGCCGGGTCCTTCGCGTAACCGCTCTCGACGTCCGCGCTGACGGGCACGTCGACCGCGGCGGCGATGTCCGCCGCGGCCGCCAGGGCCCGGTCGCGGTCCAGCGTGTCGCCGTCCGCCGCGCCCAGGGCCCAGGCGAGACCCGCGCTGGTGGTCGCCACCGCGGCCGCGCCCGCGTCCTCGACGATGCGCGCGCTCGCGGTGTCCCAGGCGTTGGGCAGAACGAGCGGGCTGCCCGGCACGTGCAGGAAGCGGAAGGCGAGAGCGCGGGCGCGCAGGATGCTCTGGTTCGTCATGCGCCTCACTCAACCAGCGGCCGCACAGGGCGGTCTGGCAGGAATCCGACAGGGACGTGCGGCGGATCAGTCGAGGGCGGACGCCGCCGCCCTCGCCGTCCGTACCTCCCGGACGACCGTCCGCAACACCGGTGCCGCCACCCCGCCCCGCTCGGTGAGTTCTTCGAGGCGCCCCCGGTCGTGTGCGTCGTCGGACACCAGCCCCGCGGCGTCCGCGAGCACGGCGAGGGCCGCGTCCCGCTCGGAGACCTCCGTGACCGGCACCGGCCCCAGCACGACCGCGCGCGCCTCCGCACGCAGCGCGTCCACCACGGCGACGCCCTCCAAGGCGTACTCAACAGTCGGGAACACTCCGAGGACCCGTCGCTTCTCGGCGTGCAGGAAGCCCCCGGCGGCCAACTGCTCCCGTACGGCGTCCAGGGTGATCCGCGCCCGCAGGGTCACCCAGGTCCGCCACCGGTGCGGCCGGGACTCCCGGACCAGTTCGAGCAGGCCGTCGAGGACGGGGTCCCCTGTGTCGGAGTCCATGTCGGCCGGCGTGGCGACGCCGTCCTCGTCGACGAGCAGACCTCGCCGGACCAGCTCGACCAGGGCACCGGCCCGGACCAGAGCGGGCAGCCGGCCGGCGTCGGCGACACCGGTCTCCGTGCTGTCCCAGGCCAGCAGGCACAGCCGGGCCGGGAGCGAGAGCGAGCCATGAGGCACGGGGTGCACGGGGTCTCCTTCGGACGGTGGGATCGGGGCTCAGTTAATGCGTTGACAGCCCCCAGGGCCGCTCATACGGTGTACAGCGGTCCTGTTGCCGTCGATTGGAGAAGGACGTTGCTCGTCTGAGGTCCTGAGACACCGCGTCACACACGTGCAGTGTGTGCGTTGCGTGCGACCTCGGCGTCCGAGCCGTCCTCCGGAACAGGGCTATTTTTCATGCCCCCTTGGTCTCCGGGGCCTCTCCCCCTTGGTCGCAGGTGTCTCGATACGCGTTTGCCCCCGACCACCTCAAGCAACCGCGGAGACCCCGTATGTCTACTTCCATCACCTGTACCTCCCTCGCCTTCGCCTGGCCCGACGGCACCCCCGTCTTCGAGGACCTCGACGTGGCGTTCGGCCCCGGCCGCACCGGCCTCGTCGGCGTCAACGGGTCCGGAAAGTCGACCCTGTTGAAGCTGATCGCCGGAGAGCTCACCCCTGCCGACGGCACCGTCCGCGTCGCCGGCGAGGTCGGCTACCTCCCGCAGAACGTCACCCTCGACACCCGTCTGAGGGTCGACGAGGCGCTCGGCATCGCCGCACAGCGGGCCGCGCTGCACGCCATCGAGGCCGGTGACGTGGCCGAGAAGCACTTCGAGACGGTCGGCGACGACTGGGACGTGGAGGAGCGCGCGCTCGCCACCCTCGGCGAACTCGGGCTCGGTCACATCGAGCTGGACCGGGCGATCGGCGAGGTGTCGGGCGGCGAGTCGGTGCTCCTGCGGCTGGCCGCGCTGCTGCTGCGCCGCCCGGACGTCCTGCTGCTCGACGAGCCCACCAACAACCTGGACCTGTACGCGCGCAGGCGGCTGTACTCGGCCGTCCAGTCCTGGCCGGGCGTCATGGTGGTGGTCAGCCACGACCGCGAACTCCTCGAACTGGTCGACCAGATCGCCGATCTGCACTCCGGCGAGGTCACCTGGTACGGCGGCAACTTCTCCGCCTACGAGGAGGCGCTCGCCACCGAACAGGAGGCCGCCGAGCGGATGGTGCGGGTCGCCGAGTCGGATCTGAAGAAACAGAAGCGTGAACTCACGGAGGCCCAGGTCAAGTTGGCCCGGCGCAAGCGGTACGGGCAGAAGATGTGGGACCAGAAGCGCGAGCCGAAGATCATCATGGGGGCACGCAAGCGCGCGGCACAGGAGTCCGCGGGCAAGCACCGCATCCTGCACGAGGAACGGCTCGCCGAGGCCAAGGAGCGGCTCGACGAGGCGGTGGAGGCCGTACGGGACGACGACGAGATCCGCGTCGACCTGCCGTACACGGCCGTACCGCCGGGCCGTACCGTCCTCACCCTCATGGACCTGCGACTCGCCTACGGCGCAAGCGTTGCGGGCGGCTTCGACCTGCGCGGTCCGGAGCGGATCGCGCTGATCGGACGCAACGGCGCGGGCAAGACGACGCTGCTGCGCACGATCGCCGGGGAGCTGGAGCCGGTGTCGGGCGAGGCGAGGACGCAGGTGCCGATGCGGTTTCTGCCGCAGCGGCTCGACGTCCTCGACGACGAGCTGACGGTCGCCGAGAACGTGGCCCGGTTCGCGCCGGGCGCCACCAACAACCGGGTCCGGACGCGGCTGGCCCGCTTCCTGTTCCGGGGCGCCCGCGCCGACCAGAAGGCGGAGACCCTGTCCGGCGGCGAACGTTTCCGGGCGGCCCTGGCCGCGCTGATGCTGGCCGAGCCCGCGCCGCAGCTGCTGATGCTGGACGAGCCGACCAACAACCTCGACATGGCGAGCGTGCGACAGCTGACGACGGCCCTGGAGTCGTACGAGGGAGCGTTGATCGTGGCCAGTCACGACCTGCCGTTCCTGGAGTCGATCGGCATCACCCGCTGGCTGCTGATGGAAGAAGGAGAACTCAGGGAAATCAAGCCAGAAGCTGTCGGGTATCCCGCCTAGCGTCGGGTGCATGCCCGATTTCATCACCCTCACCGGAGCCCGGGAGAACAACCTCAAGGACGTCACCCTCCGCATCCCGAAAGGCCGGCTGACC
This sequence comes from Streptomyces sp. a15, assembly GCF_059026085.1. Taxonomy (NCBI): domain Bacteria; kingdom Bacillati; phylum Actinomycetota; class Actinomycetes; order Kitasatosporales; family Streptomycetaceae; genus Streptomyces; species Streptomyces sp. A15. The sequence continues at coordinate 25,464 of NZ_JBWLKM010000007.1, forward strand.
GTGTTCACCGGCGTTTCGGGGTCGGGGAAGTCGTCGGTCGTGTTCGACACGATCGCGGTCGAGTCCCAGCGCCAGCTGAACGAGACCTTCACCTGGTTCGTGCGCAACCGTCTGCCCAAGTACGAGCGGCCGCACGCGGACGCGCTGGAGGACCTGTCGCCCGCGATCGTCGTCGACCAACGGCCGGTCGGGGGCCACTCCCGGTCCACGGTCGGCACGATGACCGACGTCTACTCGGTGCTGCGGGTGCTGTTCTCCCGGCACGGCACCCCGAGCGCCGGACCGGCGACGGCGTACTCGTTCAACGACCCGGCGGGCATGTGCCCCGAGTGCGACGGTCTCGGCCGGACGGTACGACCCGACTGGGACCGCATCCTCGACCCCGGCCGCTCGCTCGCGGACGGGGCGGTGCGCTTCCCGCCGTTCGCCGCCGGGACCTGGCAGGGGCAGGCGTACACCAACACCGAGGAACTGGACCCCGACAAGCCGGTCGGCACCTTCACCGCCGCCGAGCGGCGGTTCCTGATGCGCGGCCGCCCCGGCAGCAAGGTCACCGTCAACGCCACCGGCGGCACCTGGACCACCGAGTACGAGGGCCTGGCCGACCGCTTCGAGCGGCTGTACCTCAAGCGCGACCTGTCCGCCATGAGCCAGAAGACCCGTGACCTGGTACAGGAGTTCCTGGCGGAGGGCACCTGCCCGGCCTGCGCCGGCGCCCGCCTCAACCGGGCGGCGCTCGCCACCCGGATTGGCGGCCGGAAACTCGCCGACTGCACACACATGCAGGTCAGCGATCTGATCGGGGTACTGAAGGAGATCGACGACCCGGTCGCCCGGCCGATCGCCGGGGCCGCCGTCGCCGCCCTCGAACGCATCGACGCGATCGGCCTCGGCTACCTCAGCCTCGACCGCGAGACCTCCACCCTGTCCGGCGGCGAGGGCCAACGGCTGAAGACGGTCCGGCACTTGGGCTCCAGCCTGACCGGGATGACGTACATCTTCGACGAACCCACCGTCGGCCTGCACCCGCGGGACGTCGGCCGCCTCGGCGACCTGCTGCTGCGGCTGCGCGACAAGGGCAACACCGTGCTGGTCGTCGAGCACGACCCGGACGTCATCACGCTGGCCGACCATGTCGTCGACATGGGGCCCGGAGCCGGTGCCGAGGGCGGGCAGGTGGTGTTCGAGGGCACGCCGGCGGAGCTCGCCGAGTCGGGGACGCCGACCGGGCGGTGCCTGCGCCGCCGTACGGCACTCAAGGAGCACGTGCGGGACGCCACCGGCGCACTGTGGGTCAAGGGTGCCGACCGGCACAACCTGCGGGACGTGACCGTCGCGTTCCCGACCGGGGTGCTGACCGTGGTGACCGGGGTCGCCGGGTCCGGGAAGAGCACGCTGGTCGCGGAGTTCACCGCCGCCCACCCCGACACGGTGGTCGTCGACCAGTCGTCCATCGGGATCTCCGCGCGGTCCACCCCGGCGACGTACATCGGGATCATGGACACGGTACGGAAGACCTTCGCGCGCGAGACGGGTGCCGAGCCGGGGTTCTTCAGCTTCAACTCGACCGGTGCGTGTGCCACGTGCGAGGGCCGCGGGATCGTCTACACCGATCTGGCGTTCATGGATCCGGTGACGACGACCTGCCACGACTGCGAGGGGCGCCGTTTCAAGGACGAGGTGCTGCGGCTGACCGTCGGCGGCAACTCGGTGGCGGACGTCCTGGAGATGACGGCCGACCAGGCGCTGGAGTTCTTCGACGACTCCGGTGTACGACGCCGGCTGAGCGCCCTGCGGGACGTCGGCCTCACCTATCTCACGCTCGGCCAACCGCTGTCCACGCTCTCCGGCGGTGAACGGCAGCGGATGAAGCTGGCGACCCGGCTGCACCGGACGGGAGCGGTGTACGTCCTCGACGAGCCGACAACCGGGCTGCACATGTCGGACGTGGACGGGCTGCTCGGCCTGCTGGACCGGCTGGTCGACGCGGGGAACACGGTCGTGGTCGTGGAGCACCACCTGGACGTGGTGGCACACGGCGACCGGATCATCGACCTGGGCCCGGACGGGGGCCGGGACGGCGGTCGGGTGATCTTCGAAGGGACCCCCCGGGAACTGCTGTCCGCACGGGACTCCAGCACGGCGGAGCATCTCAGGAGGGCCACAGCCTGACAACAGGGGTTTTGCCCGCGCGCACCCGCCCTGCATGATGGCGGACAGGCCACAACCCTGTCCCACCGATCCGGAGATCCCTCGTGCCCAGCAAGAAGGCCCTCGTCCGCCGCCCCAGCCCGCGCCTCGCCGAAGGCCTGGTGACCCACATCGAGCGCGAGAAGGTCGATGCCGACCTCGCCCTCGACCAGTGGGAGGCGTACGTCGAGGCCCTGCGCACGCACGGCTGGGAGACCATCGAGGTGGATCCGGAGGACGACTGCCCCGACTCGGTGTTCGTCGAGGACACCGTCGTCATGTACAAGAACGTCGCGCTGATCACCCGGCCCGGCGCCGAGTCCCGGCGCGAGGAGACCATGGGCGTCGAGGAGGCCGTGGCCCGCCTGGGCTGCTCGGTCAACTGGATCTGGGACCCGGGCACGCTGGACGGCGGTGACGTGTTGAAGATCGGCGACACGATCTACGTCGGCCGGGGCGGTCGCACCAACGCGGCGGGGGTCCAGCAACTGCGGGCCGCCTTCGAACCGCTCGGGGCGCGGATCGTCGCCGTACCGGTGAGCAAGGTGCTGCATCTGAAGACCGCGGTCACCGCGCTGCCCGACGGGACCGTCCTCGGACGCATCCCGCAGTTGGACGCGCCCTCGCTGTTCCCGCGCTTCCTGCCGGTACCGGAGGAGTCCGGGGCGCACGTGGTACTGCTCGGGGGCGACAAACTGCTGATGGCGGCGAGCGCACCGAAGACCGCCGAACTCCTCGGCGACCTCGGCCACGAGCCCGTCCTCGTCGACATCAGCGAGTTCGAGAAGCTCGAAGGCTGTGTGACTTGTCTCTCGGTGCGCCTGCGGGAACTGTATGCATGACCGGGTGAGCAACTCGCCCTTCCGGCCCCGGACCTGCGCTTCCCGGGGCCCTTTGTCATGCTTGGGGAACACGCCTGATCAGGGATCTTTACACGGCTCTTAACCTACGGTCTCGTAACCTACGGATACGTAGCCTACGATTCCGTAGGTACCGGTTCGGCACCGCTCGCCGGCCACCCTCATAACTGTTCCGCGTCCCCCTGGAGTACCCGTGACGATCACTTCCCCTCACCTCGGCAGCCCGTCCTCCGCCTGGACCGACGCCCGCCTGCTGTACGCGCTGGAGGAAGTCGTCGAGCAGGAGCTCAACCGGCACCTGAAGGTCGCCAAGGACTGGATGCCGCACGAGTACGTCCCGTGGAGCGACGCGCGCAACTTCCCCGGCCTCTTCGAGGACGGCGAGGCGTGGGACAAGCAGCAGTCCAAGGTCACCGAGCTCGGCCGGATCGCACTGGTGGTCAACCTTCTCACGGAGGACAACCTCCCCAGCTACCACCACGAGATCGCCTCCCTCTTCGGCCGTGACGGCGCCTGGGGCACCTGGGTGCACCGCTGGACCGCGGAGGAGGGCCGGCACGGCATCGTGATGCGCGACTACCTCCTCGCCTCGCGCGCGGTCGACCCGGACAAGCTGGAGCAGTTCCGCATGGCCCACATGGCCGAGGGCTTCGAGTCGGACAACCGGCACTCGATGCTGCACTCGGTGGCCTACGTCGCCTTCCAGGAGCTGGCGACCCGCGTCTCGCACCGCAACACCGGCCACCAGTCCGGCGACCCGGTCTGCGACCGCATGCTGGCGCGCATCGCGACCGACGAGAACCTGCACATGGTCTTCTACCGCAACCTGCTGAAGGCGGCCTTCGACCTCGCGCCCGACCAGACGATGCAGGCGGTGCGCGACGTGATCGTGAACTTCCGGATGCCCGGCCACGGCATGCCCGGCTTCGAGCGGGCCGCCGCGCAGATGGCGATCGGCGAGGTCTACAACATGCGCATCCACCACGACGACGTCATCCAGCCCGTCCTGCGCTTCCTGAAGGTCCTGGAGATCGACGGCCTCGGCCCCGAGGGCCTCAAGGCCCAGGAGGAACTCGGCCTGTACATGGACGGCCTGGACGCGGAGGCGTCGAAGTTCGACGAGAAGCTCGCGGCGCGCAAGGCGCGCATGGCGGCTCGCGCGGCCGGCTGACAGCCACGTCGTTCCAGAGGGGGCGGGGCGGCTGGATTCGAACCAGCGTGTTCCAGTTCTGGAGACCGGCGCGCCTGCCTCTGCGCTACGACCCCGCCCTTGACATCAGACACTAGCCCCCCGGCCACGGCCGGGGGGCTGTTCTGTGCACGCTGCGTACGGCTGCCACGTCGGCCGGGACCGCCGGGAGCGGGACGTGGGCGCTCAGGGCCTCCAGGCGGCGTTTGACGCTGGTGGCGATGGACCGGCCGAGGACGAAGCGGGTGGCCGTGGCCGCGCGGGGTGCGGTGTCGAGGAGGCGGTGGGCCTCGCGGCTGCGCATGCCGGTGTGGGTGAGGACAAGGTGAGTGAGGCGGTGCGTGGTGCCCGCGAGGGCTTCCGCGATCGTTTCGGCGGCCGGCAGGTCGATGTGGTTGTCGGCCGCGCCCAGTACCGCCGCCGCCCGGACCCGGCCGAGGTCGAGCAGGGTGACACCGGCCGTGGTCGCCGCCGCCACCAGCCGGGCCGCGGCCCGCGGACCGATGCCGTTGCCGGCGACGGACAGGCGGGTGAGCCATCCGTACGGTGCCCGCTCCAGCGCGTGGGCAAGGTGCTGGGCGCCCACGTCACCCAACCCGGCTGCGGAGACGTACAGTTCGTCGATCGCCCCGGCCGCGAGCACGGCGGCCAGCGGTACCGCCCCGGCCTCACCCAGTGGGTTGCCACCGACGAAGAGCCGTTCGATACGGCGTCCGTTGCCGGCGGCCGCGAGCAGGGCATCGGCGAGGACTGCGATGCCCGCCGCGTCGAGGCCGGTCTGGACGAGGTCGAGGGTGCGCAACGACCGGGCCGACTCGACAAGTTCGGCCGCCGCCCGGCCGCCCCCGCCTCCCAGCGGGTTGCGCTTCAGCCAGACGCCGGTGACCACCTGCGGGGACGCGCGCAGCTGGTCGGCGATGCGGCAGGCGCCGCCCGCTGTGATGTTGTTGCAGCCGAGGTAGAGCGTCTCGACACCGGTGTGCGAACCGGCCACCGCGGTGGCGCCGGCGTCGCCGAGCGCGTCGGTGCCGAGCAGCAAGTGTCGTACGGGAGAGGAGCCTTGGGAGAGGGCTTCGGCGACCAGGGCGGCGCCCTGGGCACCCAGTCCCTGCTTGCACAGGTCGAGGCGGCCGTCGGGCAGCGCCGTACCGGCCGTGAAGTCCAGGCGTTCCCCGGCCGGGCGGCCGGACCGCAACCAGTCAAGGAGCGGAGCGAGTTCGGTGCGCGGGCGCGGCACGACATGCGGCACACCCGCGAAGCCCGTCACGGGTTGTTCGCTCACCACTGCGCCTCCCGGTAGTCCTTGAGGAACACCCCGGACACGGGGTCCCCCGCCTCGCCGCGCACGATCGGGTCGTACACGCGGGCCGCGCCGTCCACGATGTCCAGGGGCGTACGGAAGCCCGCGTCCGCCATCCGGGCCTTCTTCGGCGCCGGGTTCTCGTCGGTGATCCAGCCGGTGTCGACGGCGCACATGTGCACGCCCTGCTCGGCGAGTTCGGCGGCGCTGGTGCGGGTGAGCATGTTGAGGGCGGCCTTGGCCATGTTGGTGTGCGGGTGGCCGGGCATCTTGTTGCGGACGGCGAACCGGCCCTCCACGGCGGTCACGTTCACCACGTACCGGCGCGGGTGCGGCGAGGCGAGCAACAGGGGCAGCAGCCGGTCGCACAGCAGAGCCGGGGCGAGCGCGTTGACCAGCTGGGTCTCCAGGACCTCGGCCGGGTCGAGGGCACCGAGCCGGGCCGACCAGGAGTTCTCCGGAGAGGGGTCGGGCAGCAGTCCGGCCTCGTCGGCCTCGCGCAGCGCTGCCGTCAGGGACGCGGCACCGCCGCCCAGCATCCGCATCGGGGTGAAGCCGGGCGCGTGCCGGGCGCCCTCGGGCAGCGCGTCGTACTCGCCGGCCGCGAGCAGCGCGTACGACTCGGGCGGGCGGCGCACGGTCTGCGCCGCGTTGTTGACGAGGACGTCCAGCGGCTCGCCCTCCCGCCGCAACTCCTCGCACAGGCCCAGCACCTGGCGCGGGTCGCGCAGGTCGACGGCGAGGACGGTCAGCCGGTCGAGCCACTTCTCGCTGCCCGGCTCGGCACGGAAGCGGCGCACCGTGTCGTGCGGGAAGCGCGAGGTGACCTGCAGCTTCGCGCCGTCGCGCAGCATCATCAGCGCCAGCTGGAACCCGATCTTCACCCGGCCGCCGGTGAGCAGCACCCGGCGTCCGCTCAGGTCGGTGCTGATGGCCCGTCGGGCGGTGTTGTCGGCGGCGCAGCGCGGGCACAGGCGGTGGTAGAAGGAATCGACCTGTCGGTAGGGCGACTTGCAGACGTAGCAGGTGCGCGGCTTGCGGAAGGCTCCGCCGGTACCGGCTACGGCCAGCGGGGCGTCCTCGCGCCGGTCGGGCGCGCCGGTCGCGGTCGCTGCCATCACCTCGGCGTCGGCGGCCGACAGTTCGGCACCGCGTGTCCTGCGCCGGCGCAGGCGTCCGTCCCTCGCGAAGGACGCGGCGACCTGCTCGGCGTGCAGCCGTACCGGGTCGTCGACGGGCAGCGCCCGCAGCCTGGCGACCGTGCGGTGGAAGGCGGCCAGCTCCTCCTCGCCGAGTGCGTCACGCATGAGTCCCCGCCCGTCCGGTGCCGTGCTGTGGTGGGCCGGGCCGGATTCGAACCGGCGTATCCGCCCTGAGAAGGCGGCGCGCCTGCCTCTGCGCGACCGACCCTCCCCCAGACTCCGTCCGGGGGGACCCCCATCTCGCTGCGCTCGCGCGGCCCGGACGACCGGATTCGAACCGGCGTATCCGCCTGGGCAAGGCGGCGCGACTGCCTCTGCGCTACGCCCGGCCGCGCTCCCGGATCCTATCCGCGCCCCTACGGTCGGTCGCGCGAATTTACGGCCCGCCCGGCGAGGAAGGGCGGCCGAAGCCTCCAGTGCCTGTCCGGCGGATCATGCCGCGGACGCGGGGCATGGCACGCCGATTGGCGGCGTTGTCGTCGGTAGCCGATGCTCCACATCGACGCCCTCCTCCGCCTGGCACCCGACGCACGACGCCCCACTCACCCTCGTCGATCAGGCACCGCCGATTTCCTCGGGCCTGACCCGCCGGTCAGGCCCTAGTCGTTCGTCCGCCTCAGGTGCAGCCGTTCCTTCTCGGACAGGCCGCCCCAGACGCCGAAGCGCTCGTCGTTGGACAGTGCGTACTCCAGGCACGCGGTGCGCATCTCGCACATGCCGCAGATGCGCTTCGCCTCGCGCACCGAGCTGCCCGGTTCGGGGAAGAAGAAGTCCGCCCCGGTCTGCGCGCACAGGGCCTGCGTCTGCCAGCCGAGGTCGGCCGGGGTGATGGTGTCGATGTGCATGCCCGAGATCGTGCCGGGGCGCGAAAAACATTCCATCAACGCGCGATCAACGCGGAGCCCGCACGGCCTCCGCACGGCCGATGATGACGCGGCCGGACACCCGGGCGCACGGCGGCGCGCGGAACGTCGTACGACAAGATGAGTTCCTGCGGACACTCAGGGTGACCGGGTTCCGTCGGTCACGCCCGCGCGATTGTCAGTGGGCGGTGCGAGACTCGGCAGTGCAGGCAACGGGACCCTTCAAAGGAGTGGCAGAGATGCTCACCACCCGTTTTGTCACCGGCGCCCCGAACTGGCTCGATCTCGGCACACCCGACATCGAAGGCGCCTCCTCCTTCTACGGCAGCCTCTTCGGCTGGCAGTTCCGGTCGGGCGGGCCCGAGGCCGGCGGCTACGGCTTCTTCCAGCTCGACGACAGGACAGCCGCGGGCGGCATGCAGACCACCCCGGACCAGGGCCCGCCGTCCTGGACCGTCTATTTCCAGACCCCGGACGCGGACGCCACCGCGAAGGCGGCCGAGCACACGCACGGCTCGGTGCTGATGCAGCCCATGGACGTCATGGACCAGGGCCGGATGGCGATCCTCGCCGACCATGCCGGCGTGGCCTTCGGTATCTGGCAGCCCGCCGCCAACAAGGGCCTGGACGTGGTGCAGGAGCAGGGCTCGCTGTGCTGGCTGGAGTTGTACACGCCGGACCTTCCCGCGGCCGCCGGGTTCTACAACGGGCTGTTCGGCTGGGAGACCTCCGCGCTCACCTTCGCCGGGGGCACCTACACCACCGTCCACCCGTCGGGGACCGAGCCGGACGCCATGTTCGGCGGCATCGTCCCGCTGGAGGACGACCCGACCAAGGCGGCGGCCGGGGCCTGGCTGCCGTACTTCGAGGTCCCGGACACCGACGCGGCCGTCAGCACGGCGCAGGAGCGGGGCGGCACGGTCCGGCTCCCGGCGACCGACCTGGAGGACGTCGGCCGCATCGCCGAGCTCGCCGACCCGTACGGGGCACGCTTCGCGGTGATCAAGAGCACGCCGCCGCAGCAGCCGGCGTAAGGGGAGAGCTGCGAGGTCAGGCCGAGGCGCGGCGGACCAGGGTCGTCGGCAGGACGACGCCGGACCGCGGCGCCTGTTCGCCGGGGTGAGGGCCGTCGGGGCCGCGCAGGAGCAGGCGGGCCATCAACCGGCCCATTTCCTCTATGTCCTGACGGACCGTCGTGAGGGGTGGGTCGGTCTGCTCGGCGACCGGCAGCATGTCGTCGAAGCCGATCACGGCGACGTCCTCGGGCACGCGCCGCCCGTGCTCGCGCAGCACGCGCAGGGCGCCGGCGGCGGTGAGGTCGTTGGCCGCGAACACCGCGTCCACGTCGGGGCGGTGGTCGAGGAGTTCACGCATCGCTCGCTCACCGCCGGCCGGGGTGAAGTCGCCCGGCACCACCAGCCGCGGGTCGGCGTCGGCCATGACGTCCCGGTATCCGTCGAGCCGGTCCGCCGCCGAGGTCTGGTCGAGCGGGCCGGTGATGTGCGCGACGCGGGTGCGGCCGAGGGCGACGAGATGGCGTACGGCGTCGCGGGCGCCGCCGCGGTTGTCGCTGTCGACGTAGACGACGTCACCGCCGTCGCCGTCGCTCCAGCCGGGGCGGCCGCCGAAGACGGTCGGGATCCCGGCCCGGCGGATCAGGCCGGGCAGCGGGTCGTCGAGGTGCAGCGAGAACACCAGCGCCCCGTCGACATGGCCGCCGGCGAGATAGCGGCCGACCCGGGCGTGGTCGTCGCGGCCCTCGGTGAGCAGTAGCACGAGCTGGTTGTCGTGCGCCGTCAACTCCTTGCTGATGCCGCGTAGTTGGAGGGCGAAGAAGGGGTCGGCGAAGACCCGGGTCTCCGGTTCGGCGACGACGACGGCCACGGCGTCGTGCCGCTTCGTCACCAGGCTGCGGGCGGCCTGGTTGGGCACGTACCCGAGTTCGTCCACCGCCCGCCGCACTCGTTCCACGAGAGGCTCCCGCACCCCGTCCCCGCCGTTGACCACCCGCGAGGCGGTGGCCCGCGAGACCCCGGCCCGCGCGGCCACGGCCTCCAGCGTGGGACGCGGCGCTGTCTCGGTCACTTCGGGGCTCCTCATCGGCGGGGTGCCGATCAGGATAGCCCCGGGTGCGGGGCAGGGGTGAGAGCGCTCTCTGAAGGCGGAAGCCCGGTTGCGGCGGGGCCTCGGACCACCTTCCGCGCAGCTCTCGGGGCACCCGCTCAGGCCAGCAGATCCACCCGTTGCCCGATGCCGTCCCGTGCCGCCCGCCGGTAGGCCCGCCAGGCCAGCGTCAGATCCTGCCAGGGCAGTCCGACAGGCGCGTAGACGGAACGGGCCTCGATACCGTCCCGCTCTGGATGCTCACTGCGCAGCACCTCGCCCAGGGTGACCTGGGCATCGAGGCCCTCGGTGGCCAACGGGCCCATGGAGGCGGCAAGTTCGCGGTCGTCAACGACTAGCAGCGAGGCCGCGAGCAGGTCGGCGGCGAGTTCCCGCTTGCCGGGTTCGTCGGCGCCCACGGTTGCCAACAGCGGGTCGGTTTGCCTGGTTTTCCTGGGGGTTGCTGTGATTCTTTCAGTCTGCTCGGGCTGATTTCGATTGCTGCGTGACCTTTGCGGGTGGGGTGCGTTGCATATGTGAGTCCGATGATCGGACAACAGGTCGAAGCGGGGAGGTGGACAGTGCGGCGGAAGATCCAGCTGGGTGACGGGGAGACGGAGCGGGTCGCGTGTGCCTCGGCGTCCGCGTTCCGGGGCCTGGACACGGTGACCGGTGAGGTGTGGGGCGCGGAGGTGCCGGCCGAGCGGGTGGGCTGGCTGACATCCCTGGTCGAGACGCTGTGTACCGGGGTGACCTCGGCGCACTGGAACCGGCCCGACCTCGCACAGCTCGCCTCCGGGACCGACTTCTCCGGTGCCCGGCTGCCGTCGAACGCATGGATGGCCCTGCGCACGCTGGGCTGGGGTGCGAGCGTGCCGGAGGGGCTTTACGTGCCGGACCGGGTGCGGCGGGTGGCCGAGGAGCAGGCCGGACGGGCGCTGAGGTCGGCCTGGTGGCGCAGCGAGATCACCGATGCGGTCCTGGCCACCTGGCCCACCGGTCCGGATGCCGATCCCATGCGGCGTACCGAGGCGGAGTGGACAGCGTTGCGGGCGGCGTGCCCGGACGGCCAGGCGGTGGCGGCTGCGGTGCTGCGCGCCCGGACCCGGCAGATCGCCGCCTTCCACGCGGCGTACGGGCGGTTGCCGCTGGATGTGTGCGCGCTGGAATCAGCTCCGGGTGGTGGGCGGCAGGTGGTGCTGGCCGCCGCCGACAAGCAGCTGTGCACCCTGACCCGCTGCCCCGACGACCCCACCCACTACGCCGTATTGAATGTGCGTCTGCCGGTGCGCCCCGATCCGCGCACCCGCGCGGACTGGCACCCGACCGTGATCCGCTTCCGGCTCCCGCCGACCATCCCGCTGAGTGCTGCCCTGCACGCCCCCACCCTGCGGCTGCGCGGCGGGCGGCTGCGGCTGGATGTCGCGTTCACCACCGCCGCCCCCAAGACCCGCCGCAACGGGCATGTGCGGGCGGTGGCCTTCGACTACGGCCTCAACACCCTGCTCACCGGCGGCACTCTGACGCTGACCGGCGGGGCTCAGCCCACCGTGGTCACCGACGGACAGCCCGTCTTCTTCCGCCCCAACGGAGTGCTGGCCAAGGCCGACCGGCTCCGCATCCTCGCCGAACACCTGTGGACCAAAACCACCCATCTCCAGGCCCTCGTCGACGGCCGGGCCGCGGCCGGGCAGTGGCCCGCGCCACTTACCACCGCGAAGCTGGCTGTGCTCAAGGCCGAGCACGCGGCGGTCAGCAGGCGGCGGACGAAGCTGAATGGACAGCTGGCCAAGGCCGCCGCCCGCTTCATGGTCGAGACCGCCCGCGCCGCCGGGGCCACGGTGATCTACCTGGAGGATCTGCGGGACATGGAGGCCCGGGGCAAGGGCCGCACCCTCAACACCCGCCTGTCCTCCTCCGTGCGCGGGCAGGTCGTGGCCCACACCCGCCACCAGGCCGCCGTCTACGGGATCGCGGTGGTCATCGTCCCGGCCCGGGGCACCTCGAAGTACTGCCCCCGCTGCCTGAGCAGCTTCCGCCACCACGCCGCCGCCGACAGCCCCAAGCCCGGCTGGAAATGGGCGACCTGCCCCAACACGGCGTGCGGGTACAGCGCGGACCGCGACGTGGCCGCCTGGCAACGCATCGGCGCACGCGGCCTGACCCACCAGCACACAACCGTCCTCGACCGGAGCAGCGGCACATACGTGATCCACCGCACGGTCCAGGAGCTGGACCAGCCGGTCCGGCACACCCCCCACCCCGGCACCGCCCCTTCCGACCGTCCGCAGCCACGTGCTGTGGCGGACCGGACGAAGGCGCGGCCGACGAGAAACCGCCCTGTGCCCAGGCAGCGACGCAGGGTCCCCGCCCCACCCAATCCCGCAGCGCGAACCGCCGCGGGTTCGGGTGGAAAGCGTCCGGCGGGGCGGATGCCCCAGACACCAACCCACCGCAGCCAGCGGTGCGGACGGCGGCAGGCACCGCACACGATGAGCACCCCCACCCGGCACCAGCCCCGTGGGGCCAGACTCGGCGCAGGCTTCCACCTGCACACCCACGCCACCCCCGTCACATCACGGGCACGGCCGCCGGGACAGCCGAGACCCTTTTCCCAGGACCGGAGCCGGGCCCAAAACCCAGCCCCACCCAGGAAAACCTAAGCTCATCCGCGACGCTCCAGTGGCGTGACGACGCTCCGGGCACCGGCAACGCCAACTCCGGTGTGTTCGTGCGGTTCCCGTGGGTGCACGACCACCCGGAGGAGCCGCGGCCGGAGTGGGTCGCCATCAAGTACGGGCACGAGGTGCAGGTGCTCGACCGGCCGGACGGGGACATGTACAAGACGGGCTCGGTGTACGGCTTCGACCGGGTCGGGCTCGCCGGGGCCGGCGTCACCCAGAAGGGCACCTGGAACGACTACGAGATCCGGGTGGTCGACCAGCACTACTCGGTCTACCGCAACGGCGTGCTGATCAACGAGTTCGACAACATCGGCGGCCAGGACTTCACCCCGCCCCGCTCGGACGACCCGGGCACGGACGGGCGACGGTTCGCCTCCGGCTACGTCGGGCTCCAGGTGCACGGCACGACGGACGTGGTCTCGTACCGGGACATCAGGATCAAGGAGCTGTAGTCAGGGCTGCAGGTCAGGAAGGCGGCGCCTCCGGCGGGGGCGCCGCCTTCTTCGCCTTGCTCGGCTGGACCCGCTTGGGCTCTCCCGGCATCTTCGGATACTCGGGTGGGTACGGCAGGTCGCCGAGCCCGTGATCGTGCTCGTCTCGGCGCGCCAGCTCCAGGAGAGGCTCGAGGGAGAAGGCGTGCTCGTCCATGTCGGCGTGCACGTCGCCGAGTTCGGCGAAGCGGGCCGGCATGGACGCGACGTCGAAGTCCTGGGGATGGGCCTCGCCCACCTCCTCCCAGCGCAGGGGCGCCGAGACGGGGGCGTGCGGGCGCGGTCGTACGGAGTAGGCGGAGGCGATCGTGCGGTCCCGGGCCGTCTGGTTGTAGTCCAGGAAGATGCGGCGGCCCCGTTCCTCCTTCCACCACTTGATCGTCACGTGGTCCGGCATCCGGCGTTCCATCTCCCGCCCGGCCGCGATGGCGGCCCGCCTCACCTGGGTGAAGGTCCAGCGCGGCTCGATCGGCACGAAGACGTGCAGGCCCCGGCCGCCGGATGTCTTCGGCCAGCCGCGCAGGCCGCCGAACTCGTCGAGGACCGCGCGGAGTTCGTGGGCGGCGCGGACGGCGTCGTCGTAGTCGGTGCCGGGCTGCGGGTCGAGGTCGATGCGGAGTTCGTCGGGGTGGTCGACGTCGTCGCGCCGCACCGGCCAGGGGTGGAAGGTGAGGGTGCCGAACTGGGCGGCCCACAGCACGGCGGCCTCCTCGGTGGGGCACATCTCGTCGGCGCTGCGGCCGCTGGGGAAGGTGATGTGGGCGGTCGGGATCCAGTCGGGCATGTTCTTGGGGGCCCGCTTCTGGAAGAAGGACTCGCCGCTCACGCCCTCCGGATAGCGCTCCAGGGTGGTGGGGCGGTTGCGCAGGGCGCGCAGGATGCCGGGGCCGACGGCCTGGTAGTAGCGGGCGAGGTCCAGCTTGGTGAAGCCGCGCTCCGGGAAGAAGATCTTGTCCGGGCTGGACAGCCGTACGGTCCGGCCGCCCGCCTCCAGTTCCACCGCTTCGCCCATGCGAGCCACGGTAGGCGTACCGCGCATACCTCGCACACCGGGCGTATCCCGGCATACACGGGCAGAATCGGAGCATGGATCTGCCGGTGATGCCGCCCGTGAAGCCCATGCTCGCCAAGTCGGTGGCGACGATTCCGCCGGACATGCAGTACGAGGCGAAGTGGGACGGGTTCCGGGCGATCGTGTTCCGCGACGGGGCCGAGGTCGAGCTGGGCAGTCGTACCGGCAAGCCGCTGACCAGGTACTTCCCGGAGCTGGTGGCGGCGCTCAGGGAGCGGTTGCCGCAGCGGTGCGTGGTGGACGGGGAGATCGTCATCGCGCGGGAGGGACGGCTGGACTTCGACGCGCTGACCGAGCGCATCCACCCGGCGGACTCCCGGGTGCGGATGCTGGCGGAGCGGACGCCGTCCTCCTTCGTCGCCTTCGACCTGCTGGCGCTGGCGGACGAGTCGCTGCTCGACGTGCCGCTCGGCGAGCGCCGGTCGCTCCTGACCATGGCCCTGGCCGACGCGACGGCCCCCGTGCACGTGGCGCCGGCGACGACCGACATCGACGTGGCGCGGCAGTGGTTCGAGCAGTACGAGGGGGCCGGCCTGGACGGTGTCATCGCCAAGCCGCTCACCGTGCGCTACCTCCAGGACGAGCGCGCCATGTTCAAGGTCAAGCACGAGCGGACGGCGGACGTGGTCGTCGCGGGCTACCGCCTCCACAAGAGCGGCCCGGTGGTCGGCTCGCTCCTGCTGGGCCTGTACGACGACCGGGGCGCCCTCCAGCACGTGGGCGTGTCGGCCGCCTTCGCCATGAAGCGGCGCGCCGAACTGGTCGAGGAGCTGGAGCCGCTGCGCATGGACGACGTCACGGGCCACCCGTGGGCGGCCTGGGCCGAGGAGGCGGCGCACGAGACCGCCCGGCTGCCGGGGGCGCCCAGCCGCTGGTCCGGCAAGAAGGACCTGTCCTGGGTGCCGCTGCGGCCGGAGCGGGTGGCCGAGGTGGCGTACGACCACATGGAGAACGGCGCGCGCTTCCGGCACACGGCCCGCTTCCGCCGCTGGCGCCCGGACCGGACCCCGGAGAGCTGCACGTACGCGCAGCTGGAGGAGCCGGTCCGCTACGACCTGGAGGAGATCCTCGGCGCCTGAGTCACCAGGCCCTGCTCACTGGCCTGGCTCATGGGGCCTGGCCCAGCGAGCCCCCATTCACGGCCCGGCTCACGGGCCTGGCTCACGGCGTCATCAGCACCTTCACCGCGCCCTCCCGCTTCCGCTGGAACATCTCGTACGCGTGCGGTGCCTCGCTGAGCGGCAGCCGGTGGGTGGCGAAGTCGTCGACGCCGAGGGGGTCCTCGTCGGTGAGGTAGGGGATGATCTCGTCGCTCCAGCGGCGCACGTTGGCCTGGCCCATCCGCAGCTGGATCTGCTTGTCGAACATGGTGAGCATCGGCAGCGGGTCGGCCATGCCGCCGTACACGCCGGACAGCGAGATCGTGCCGCCCCGGCGCACCAGCTCGATGGCGGTGTGGAGGGCGGCGAGCCGGTCGACGCTGAAGCGTTCCGCGAACGGTCCGCCGATCTTCCGCGGCAGCAGGGACGAGGCCTGCTGGGCGAGCTTGGCGGCGGCGCTGCCGTGGGCCTCGGTGCCGACGGCGTCGATCACGGCGTCGGGGCCGCGGCCGTCCGTCTCGTCGCGGATCGCCTGGACCAGCTCCTTCTCGTTGTCGAAGCTCCTGAGGTCGTACGTCTCCACGCCCCGCGACCGCGCCCGGCGCAGCCGCTCGCCGACCAGGTCCACGCCGAACACCCGCCCGGCGCCGCGCAGCTGGGCGATGCGACAGGCCATGTCACCGATGGGCCCGAGGCCGAGTACGGCGACGCTGCCGCCCTGGGGCACGTCCGCGTAGGAGACCGCCTGCCAGGCGGTGGGCAGGACGTCGGAGAGGTAGACGAACCGGTCGTCGGGCGGGCCCTCGGGGACCTTGATCGGCCCGAACTGCGCCTGCGGGACGCGCAGGTACTCCGCCTGGGCGCCGGGGACCGCCCCGTACAGGCGGGTGTAGCCGAAGAGGGCGGCGCCCATGCCCTCGCTGGTGACCTGGGTGGTCTCGCACTGCGTGGGCAGTCCGGTCATGCACATCCAGCAGCTGCCGCAGGCGATCTGGAAGGGCACCACGACCCGGTCGCCGGCCGCGAGGTCGGGCACCCCGGCGCCCACCTCCTCGACGATGCCCATCGGCTCGTGACCGAGGATGTCGCCCGGCGTCATGAACGCGGTGAGCACCTCGTACAGATGCAGGTCGGAGCCGCACAGCCCGGTGGAGGTGACGCGGATGACGGCGTCCGTCGGCTCCTGGATCGTCGGATCGGGCACGTCCTCCACCCGCACGTCCCGCTTGCCCTGCCAGGTCACTGCCTTCATCGCACGCTCCCAGTTCGCGTCGGCGTGTCCGGTCTGCAGTGGCGCCCGGGTACCCGGGCGCCACTCGGTGAACCACCGCACCTGGGCCGATCGGCCTATTGAACGCCGCGAATCAGATTCGATCGGGTATGGCCATCAATGAACTTATAAGCGCACAATCAATAACAAGAGACGGGTGGCCACGGTGGGCATGGGACACAGGGCGCGCACGCGGCGTGCTGCTACGGCGGTGGCGCTGCTCGCCGCCACGGCGGCCGCCTCGCTGGCGGCGGGCTGCACGGGCGGGCGTGGCACGGGCGACGACGGACGCGGACAGGTGCGGACGCCCGCAGAGAGCCGGAGCGAGGGCGAGGCCGAGAGCCCGGGCGAGAGCCCGAGCGAGAGCGCCGCCGCCGGTTCCGTGCTCGCCGTGAAGATCGACAACGCACGCGCGGCCCGGCCCCATACGGGCCTGAACTCCGCCGACATCGTGTACGCCGAGCAGGTCGAGGGCGGGATGAGCCGGCTGATGGCGGTCTACGCGACCAAGCTGCCGAAGGCCGTCGGTCCGGTGCGCAGCGCCCGCGAGTCGGACCTGGAGCTGCTGCGGCAGTTCGACCGGCCGACCCTCGCCTTCTCCGGGGCCCAGGGCAAGCTGATGCCGCTGATCAACGAGGCGCCGCTGGTCGTGCAGACCCCCGGCGAGGTGTCCGGCGCCTACTACCGCGGCACCGACAAGCCCTCCCCGCACAATCTCTACCTGCGCCCGGACCGGCTGCTGTCCGCCGCGCCGGGCGCGGACGCGCTGACCACCGGCTTCCGGTACGGCGCCGCGCCCTCCGGCGGGCAGAAGGAGACCTCGCGGACCGTGCGCTTCCCGGCGGCGCGCTTCACCTTCACGTGGTCCGCGGACCGGGACCGCTGGCTGGTCTCGATGGACGGGACGCCGACCGTGACGACGGACGGGAAGCGGGTGGCACCGGCGACGGTCGTCGTGCAGTACGTGAACGTGCGCAAGTCCGGCTTCCAGGACTTCCTCGGCAACAACACGCCGTACACCGAGACGGTCGGCGAGGGGACGGCGGAGGTGCTGCGCGGCGGGCGGACCTACGACGTGAACTGGTCGCGCCCGAAGGCGACCGAGGGCACCGAGTTCACGACGAGCGACGGTACGCCGGTGAACTTCGCCAAGGGGCAGGTGTGGGTGGTGTTCGCGAAGGCGTCATGAGCGGCTGAACGGGCTCAGGGCTGGGTGACGAGGGGTTCCGTCGGGTTGCGGAGCCCCTCGGCCGCGTCCGAGACGCGCCGGATGAGGTCGAAGAACACGGACTGCTCCTCGGCGGAGAGCGGGGCCAGGAAGACCTGGTTCATCCGGGCCGTGCGCACGGTCAGCTTGCGGTGGGTGCGCAGGCCCTCGTCGGTGAGGCGCAGCAGGAAGCGGCGGCCGTCCTGCGAGTCGCGCACCTTGTCGAGGAGCCCGCGGCGGCCGAGCCGGCTGATCACCTCGGCGATGGTCGACCGGTCGAGCCCCACCCGCTCCCCCACCGTGCGCTGATCGAGGCCGGGCTCGGCGACGAGCGCGTTGAGGACCGCGAACTGCGGCGAGGTGATCTCCTCGGAGACCATCGTGTTCCACAGCAGGTAGTGCGCCTGCTGGAGCCGCCGGGCCAGGTGCCCGGGGTGGGTGGTGAGATCCACCGCGGCCATGTGCGCTCCCCAGATCGGATTCGTTGGTGCACTGAACAATACCGGCGCGGTGCGGCACCTGTCTGCGGCGCGCACCGCGTGAGCTGACCTCGTATTTATCCTGGGCCTTGACGCCCCGAAGCTCCGGTGGCAGCGTGAGGGACACCTCGCTGAAATAATCAGTGCCCTGACTAATTGCTCGGGACGGGCGCTCGGACGGGATGGGGCTTCACGGATGGACAAGGTGGTCGCCACGGCCCTTGAGGCGGTGGCCGATGTGCCGGACGGTGCGTCGCTCGCGGTGGGCGGCTTCGGGCTCAGCGGTGTGCCGAACGTGCTGATCCAGGCGCTGTACGAGCGGGGGGTCACCGGCGTGAGCGTCGTCTCCAACAACTGCGGGGCGATGGAGTCCGGCCTCGCGGTACTCCTGTCGGCCGGGCGGATCGCCCGGGTGACCGGCTCCTACATCGGTGCGAACAAGGAGTTCGCCCGCCAGTACCTGGGCGGGGAGCTGGAGGTGGAGATGATCCCGCAGGGCACTCTCGCCGAGCGACTGCGCGCGGGTGGCGCCGGGATCCCCGCCTTCTACACGCCGGCCGGTGTGGGCACGCAGGTCGCCGACGGCGGACTGCCCTGGCGCTACGACGGCTCCGGCGGCGTCGCGCTGGCCTCGCCCCCGAAGGAGGTGCGGGAGTTCGACGGCACGGAGTATGTACTGGAGCACGGGATCCGCACGGACTTCGCATTGGTCAGGGCCGCGAAGGGCGACCGGTACGGCAACCTGGTCTTCAACAAGTCCAGCCGCAACTTCAACCCGCTCGCGGCGATGGCCGGGCGGGTGACGATCGCCGAGGTGGAGGAGCTGGTGGAGCCTGGGGAGATGGACCCGGACGCGGTGCATCTGCCGGGGATCTTCGTACAGAGGGTCGTCGCGCTGACGCCCGAAGAGGCCGCCGACAAGCAGATAGAGAAGCGGACGGTGAGCTCCTGATGGCCTGGACACGTGAACAGATGGCCGCGCGGGCCGCGCGCGAGCTCGAGGACGGCCAGTACGTCAATCTCGGCATCGGCCTGCCGACCCTGATCCCCAACTACCTCCCGCCGGGCGTCGAGGTGATCCTCGAGTCGGAGAACGGCATCCTGGGCACCGGCCCCTACCCCACCGAGGACCAGGTCGACCCCGATCTGATCAACGCGGGCAAGGAGACGGTGACCGTGCTGCCGGGCGCCTCCTTCTTCGACTCCTCGCTCTCCTTCGGGATGATCCGCGGCGGACACATCGACGTCGCCGTGCTCGGTGCCATGCAGGTTTCCGAGAAGGGCGACCTCGCCAACTGGGCCGTCCCCGGCAAGCTGATCACCGGGATCGGCGGGGCGATGGACCTCGTCCACGGGGCCCGCACGGTCATCGTCGTGATGACCCACACCGCCAAGGACGGCTCCCCGAAGATCCTCGCGGAGTGCGCGCTGCCGCTCACGGGCAAGGCGTGTGTGAACCGGATCATCACCGACCTCGGCGTCCTGGACGTCACGGAGGACGGTCTGCTGCTCGTCGAGACCGCGCCCGGCGTGAGCGTCGACGAGATCACCGGCAAGACCGACGCCAAGCTGACCGTCGCGGAGGGCCTGAAGTGAAGACCGTCTACATCGTCGACGCCGTGCGCACCCCGATCGGCCGTTACAGCGGCGCCCTCGCCGCCGTCCGCCCCGATGACCTGGGCGCGCATGCCATCCGTGAACTCCTCGGCCGTACGCCTGAGTTGGACCCGTCCCGGATCGAGGACGTGTACTTCGGCAACGCCAACGGTGCCGGCGAGGAGAACCGCAACGTGGGCAGGATGGCCGGGCTCCTCGCCGGCCTGCCCACCTCCGTACCGGGCGTGACCGTGAACCGGCTGTGCGCGTCCGGCCTCGAAGCCGTGATCCAGGCGGCCCGCGCCATCGCGGTCGGGGACGCCTCCATCGCCGTGGCCGGCGGTGTCGAGTCGATGACCCGGGCGCCGTACGTGCTGCCCAAGTCGGACAAGCCGTTCCCGGCCGGGCACGCCGAGCTGTACTCGACCACGCTGGGCTGGCGGATGGTCAATCCGAAGATGGAGCCGCAGTGGACGGTTCCGCTGGGCGAGTCGGCCGAACTGATCGCCGAGAAGCACAAGATCAGCCGTGAACAGCAGGACGAGTTCGCGCTGAACAGCCACCAGAAGGCCGCGCGGGCCCAGCAGGCGGGCCTGTTCGACGCCGAACTCGCGCCGGTGTCGATCCCGCAGCGCAAGGGCGAGCCGGTGGTCTTCGGTGCCGACGAGTGCGTACGTCCGGATGCGTCGCTGAGCGCCATGGCCAGGCTCAAGCCGTCCTTCCGTACCTCCGGGGGAACGGTCACCGCGGGCAACGCCTCCCCCCTCAACGACGGCGCCGCCGCCCTGCTCCTCGTCGACGAGGAGGGCCTGAAGGCCACGGGCCGCGAACCGCTGGCGCGGATCTCCGCGACCGGTGTCAACGCCCTCGACCCGCACTACTTCGGCCTCGCCCCGGTGGAAGCCGTCAACCGTGCGCTCGCCAAGGCGGGCAAGAGTTTTGACGATCTGTCAGTGCTGGAGCTGAACGAGGCGTTCGCCGCCCAGGTGCTGGGCTGTGTCGCCGAATGGCCCGAGTTCGACCCGGCGATCCTCAACCCGCAGGGCGGTGCCATCGCCCTCGGCCACCCGCTGGGCGCCTCCGGTGCCCGGCTCGCCGGCACGGTCGCCCACCAGCTCGCCCGCCAGGGCAGCGGTGTCGGCGTCGCCACCCTCTGCATCGGCGTGGGCCAGGGCCTCGCCCTCGTCCTCGAGCGCTAGGAAGCGTGAAGAATCCCATGACTCTCACCCAAGCGGACATCGACCTGGAGATCGCGGCCGAGCACGCCGCGTACGAGAAGCGCGTCGCCGACGGTGCCCCCGTCGAGCACCAGCCGCGCCGTGACTACGCCCCGTACCGCTCCTCGGTGCTGCGGCACCCGAAGCAGCCGCCGGTCGCGATCGACGTGAGCCGGGACCCGGAGTTGGTGGAGCTGTCCGCCCCCGCCTTCGGGGAGCGGGACATCACCGAGATCGACAACGACCTGACCCGGCAGCACAACGGCGAGCCGATCGGTGAGCGCATCACCGTCTCCGGGCGGCTCCTCGACCGGAACGGGCGGCCGATCCGCGGCCAGCTGGTGGAGATCTGGCAGGCGAACTCGGCCGGCCGCTACGCGCACCAGCGTGAGCAGCACGACGCCCCGCTGGACCCGAACTTCACCGGCGTCGGCCGCACCCTGACCGACGACAGCGGCTTCTACCGCTTCACGACCGTCCAGCCGGGCCCGTACCCGTGGCGTCAGCACGTCAACGCCTGGCGGCCGGCGCACATCCACTTCTCGCTGTTCGGCTCGGCGTTCACGCAGCGGCTCGTGACGCAGATGTACTTCCCGAGCGACCCGCTGTTCCCCTACGACCCGATCATCCAGTCGGTGACGGACGACGCGGCCCGGCAGCGGCTGGTGGCGACGTACGACCACAGTCTGTCGGTGCCGGAGTTCTCGATGGGCTACCACTGGGACATCGTGCTCGACGGGCCGACCGCCACCTGGATCGAAGAAGGGCGCTGACCTGCCATGACGAAGATCGACCCAAGTCGTCCGGAGACCGTGCTGCCCACCCCGTCGCACACGGTCGGCCCGTTCTACGGCCATGCCCTGCCGTTCCCCGGCGGCGGCGACATCGCCCCGGTCCGCCACCCGGACACGATCGCCGTGCACGGGCGCGTGTACGACGGCGAGCGCAATCCGCTGCCCGACGCGTTCGTGGAGCTGTGGGGTCCCGACCCGGACGGCAACCTGCCGACCGTCGACGGCTCGATGCGGCGCGACCCGGCGAGCGGCGGCTTCCTCGGCCGCAACGGCGTGGAGTTCACCGGCTGGGGCCGCATCGAGACGGACGCGAGCGGCCACTGGTCCGCACGGACGCTCAGGCCCGGCGCGCGCGGGCAGAGCGCCCCGTACCTCAGCGTGTGCGTCTTCGCGCGCGGGCTGCTGGTGCACCTGTTCACCCGGATCTACCTGCCGGGCGACGAGGCGGCGCTCGCCGCGGACCCGCTGCTCGCGCGGCTGGACCCGGAGCGACGCGACACGCTGATCGCGACCGAGCAGGGTGAGGGAACGTACCGTTTCGACATCCGCCTTCAGGGCGAAGGCGAGACGGTCTTCCTGGAGTTCCAGTGACATCAGCCGAACCCGACGCCGGACTGCTCGCCCCCGGGTGGTCCGGCTCCCCCGCCGCGGCCGCGACGGGCGACCGCGCCTTTCTGCAGGCGCTGCTCGACGCGGAGGCCGCGCTGACCCGCGCCCAGGCCGCGCTGGGGCTCGCCCCGCAGGAGGCCGCGACGGCGGTGACCGAGGCGGCCCGCGCGGACCGCTTCGACGTCCACGCCCTGGCGGAGCGGGCCCGTGGCGGCGGGAATCCGGTGATTCCCCTGGTGGCCGACCTGACCGAGGCGGTCGGCGCCGAGTACGGCCCGTACGTGCACCGGGGTGCGACCAGCCAGGACATCATGGACACGGCGATGATGCTGGTCGCCGGGCGCGCCCTGGACCCGGCCCTCGCCGACCTCGCCCGCACCGAGCGTGCGCTGGCCCGGCTGGCGGCCGAGCACCGTGACACCGCGATGCCCGGCCGGACCCTGACCCAGCACGCCGTACCGACGACGTTCGGGCTCAAGGCGGCCGGATGGCGGTCGCTGGTGCTGGACGCCCGGGACCGGGTGACGCCCGTACGGGACTCCCTGCCCGCCCAACTCGGCGGTGCCGCCGGGACCTTGGCGGCCTTCACGGCGTACGGCGCGGCCGACCCCACCGCCCTGCTCGCGTCCTTCGCCCGGGAGACCGGCCTCGACGCGCCGCCGCTGCCCTGGCACACGCTGCGGACACCGGTCGCCGATCTCGCCGGGTGCCTGGCCTTCACGGCGGGGGCACTCGGCAAGGTCGCCGCGGATGTGCTGACGCTGTCCCGGACCGAGATCGCCGAGCTCGCGGAGGGCAGCGGAGGCGGTTCGTCGGCCATGCCGCACAAGGCGAACCCGGTTCGGTCCACGCTGGTCGCGGCCGCCGCCCGGCGGGCGCCGCAGCTCGCGGCCACGCTGTACGGCTCGCTGGTCGCCGAGGACGAGCGGCCCGCCGGGGCCTGGCACGCCGAGTGGGAGCCGCTGCGGGACCTGCTCCGGCTGGTCGGCGGTGCCGCCCGCGACGCGGCCGAACTGACCGAGGGGCTGCGGGTCCATGCGGACGTCATGCGCCAACACCTCGACCTCACGCACGGGTTGGTGGTCTCCGAGCGACTGTCCGCCGAGCTGGCGCCCGTCCTGGGCCGCGCCCGCGCCAGGGAACTGCTCACGGACCTCGCCGGGCGTACCTACGCCGAGGGGCGGAACCTGCGCGAACTCCTCGCCGAACAGCCCGAGTTGAAGGACAGCGACCTCGACGAGCTCACCGACCCCGCCCGCTACACCGGTTCCGCCTCAGCCCTCACCGACCGTGCTCTGGAGCGACGTTGACCGACACACTCCTCAACCACCGTGCCGAGGGGCCCGAATCCGCACCTCCGCTGCTGCTCGGGCCCTCGCTGGGCACGTCGTACGCCCTGTGGGACCAGGTCGCGCCCGAGCTGTCCGCCACCCACCGGGTGATCCGCTGGGACCTGCCGGGGCACGGCGGTTCGGCGGCCGGCCTGATCGGGGCCGGGGCGACCGTAGGCGATCTCGCCGATCTGGTGCTCGCGCTCGCCGACTCCCTCGGCATCGAGCGGTTCGCCTACGCCGGGGTGTCGCTGGGCGGTGCGGTGGGGCTGCATCTTGCCGTGCACCATCCGGAGCGGGTGTCGTCGCTCGCGGTGATCTGTTCCTCCGCCCACTTCAACGGCTCCAAGCCGTGGGAGGAGCGCGCCGCGCGCGTCCGGAGCGAGGGCCTGCTCCGGCTGGCGGAGAGCGCCGACGCGCGCTGGTTCACCTCCGGGTTCACCGTGCCGGAGCTGGTCCGGGATCACCGCGACGCCGACCCCGAGGCGTACGCCGCCTGCTGTGACGCGCTGGCCGCGTTCGATCTGCGGGAGCGGCTGGCGGAGATCTCCGCGCCCACCCTGCTGATCGCCGGCCGCGAGGACCCCGCGACCCCGCCGGCGCATCTGCGGGAGATCGCGGACGCGGTGCCGGGCGCCGCGCTGGTGGAGATCCCGGGCGCCTCGCATCTGGCACCCGCGCAGTGCCCCGAGGCCGTCCTGACCGCCCTGCGGGCGCACTTCGACGGCGGCGCCAAGCGGGGCATGGATGTGCGGCGCCAGGTCCTCGGGGACGCGCACGTGGACCGGGCGCAGGCCCGGCAGACACCCTTCACCGCCCGCTTCCAGGACTTCATCTCGCGCTACGCGTGGGGCGAGGTCTGGACCGACCCGACGCTCAGCCGCCGCGAGCGCAGCATGATCACGCTGACGGCGCTGGTCGCGCACGGCCACTACGACGAGCTGGCCATGCATGTGCGGGCGGCCCGGCGCAACGGGCTCACCCCCGAGGAGATCGGCGCGGTGCTGCTGCAGACGGCCGTGTACTGCGGGGTCCCGGCGGCGAACTCGGCGTTCGCGACCGCCCAGCGGGTGCTCGCGGAGGAGGACGGCACCGCAGGGTGACCCTGGCGGTAGTAGCTTCAAGAGCACCACGCCGAGAGCGGCGCCACGTGCCTACGGTGGGGGCATGTCCACCATTCTGATCACCGGTGCCACCTCCGGTCTCGGCCGGTACGTCGCCTTCGAACTGGTCCGCTCCGGCCACCATGTCCTCGCCCACGGCCGCGACGCGACCCGCACGGAGCAGCTCGTCCAGGAGCTGCGCGGCGAGGGCACGGCCGAGGGGTTCGTCGCCGATCTGGCCTCGCCGGCGCAGGTGCGCGAGCTGGGCGCGAAGGTCGCCGAGGCGCACCCGGAGCTCGACGTCCTGGTCAACAACGCGGGCGTGGGCAGCGGTTCGCCCGGCTCGGGGCGGGAGGTGAGCGCCGACGGGCACGAACTGCGGCTGGCGGTCAACTACTTGGCGCCGGTCGCGCTGACCCGCGCCCTACTGCCGGTGCTGCGCGCGAACCCGCCCGCGCGGATCGTCAACGTCGGCTCGGCCGGCCAGGAGCCGCTCGACGCCGACGATCCCGAACTCACCCGCGGCTACAGCGGCGTCTCGGCGTACTGCCGCAGCAAGTTCGCGCTGGCCGCGCACACCTTCGCCCTGGCCGAGGAGCTGGACGGCACCGGGGTCTTGGTGAACGTGCTGCACCCGGCGACCTACATGGACACGGCGATGGTCCGCGAGGCCGGCGTCAGCCCCTGGAGCTCGGTCGCCGACGGCGCCGCGGGCGTGCTCGCGCTGGCCACCCGGGAGCTGGGCAGCGGCCGTTACTTCGACGGCACGCGGCCGACGCGGGCGCACGAGGCGGCGTACGACCGGGACGTACGCAAACGTCTGTCGGCGGTCACCGACCGGCTGCTGGACGGCTGAACACCTACCGCAGCCCGCGCCCCGTCTCGAGCTCCGCCCTCGCCTGCGCCACCAGCCCGTCCGCCCCGCAGGACTCCGCCAGCGCCAGGCCCCGGTTGAGCTCGGCGACCGAGCGGGCGAGGATGCCGTACTCGACGCGGGCCGCCGCGTGTTCGTACTGGCAGGGCGAGGCCTCCAGGTAGGCGACCGCCTGGGCGGCCAGCCGGACCGCGCGCTGGCCGGTCTCCAGGGCGGCGGCGCAGCGCAGGGCCTCGCCGATGGCCGTGTCGGTGCCCAGACGTTCGGCGTGCCGGCGGACGTCGGTGGCGAGCTGCGCGGCGCGGCCCGGGTCCTCGGTGGCGAGGGCGCGGGCGAGGTCGAAGGCCCAGGGGACGAGCACCGGGTTGTGGTGGCCGCGGACGGTGGCCGCCTTCTCGGCGGCCTCCAGTTCGTTGATGCCGTCCTTGGTGCGGCCGACGGCGAGCAGGAGGCGGCCGCGCACGGCCCGTGGGTCCGGCAGCACTATCGTGGACGGATAGGGCGGGGCGAAGCCGTGTCGTTCAGCGATGTCCCAGGCCTCGTCGATGTGGCCGCGGGCGAGCAGCGTGTCGACGAGATTGCAGGTCGCGGTCCAGTACAGGGGCAGTCCGCGGCCGACGCGTTCGGCGATGGTCAGCGCCTCGCGCAGGGATTGCTCCGCGTCCGCGAGGCGGCCGCGCCTGCGGTGCCCGACACCGACGTAGGCGTGTGCCAGGGCGAGGTGTCCGCCGCTCCAACCGGCCCTCACATAGGTGCGCACGGCTTCGTTGTAGAGGCTTTCGGCGCGGTCGAGGCAGTCGGTGTACGCGTACGCGTTGGCCAGCATCAGCAGCAGTTCGATGCCCCATTCGGTGCCGGTCCAGCCGAGCCCGGGAGCCAGGCGGCCGTTGACGAGGGCGCGATCGCACAGCTCGATGACCTCCTCGGCGCTCTCGCCCCGCATCAGGGCGTCGAAACCGCGCAGGATGAGCAGCGCGCGTTCGGAGTTGTCCCGTCCGGTGCAGGTCCGGGCGAGTTCGGCCAGGCGCTCGGACCGGCCGGGTGTGGCGGCCTCACCGGCGTGGATGCCGTCCCACATGATGTGCACGGCCTCCAGTCGCAACCGGGCGGGCCCGGGTTCGAGCCGGGCCGCCTCTGCCTGCACCGTGCGGACGGCCTCCTCCAGCTGGTCGTTGTGGACCAGCGCCTGGGAGAGGCGGACGAAGGCGTCCACTCGGTCGTCGGCGTCGAGGCCGGGCATGCCGAGCGCGGCCCGCATGTGGCCGATGGTCCTCTCGGGCATGGTCAGCAGACTGGCGCAGCCGAGTTCGTAGAGCAGGCGCGCGTGGACGTCGGGCGTGGGCGGTTCCAGCAGGGCGCGCTCGAGGCAGCGGCGGGCCGCGTCGGGGGCGCCGACGACGAGGTGCTCCCGGGCGGCCTCGCGCAGTTTCTGGACCAGTTCCTCGTCGTCGTCCGGGTGGACCTGGAGGAGATGGCGGGAGGCGGCCGCGGCGCCCCGGCCCAGGTCGGTGACCATCTGGGCGGCTATGCCGTGCATCGCGGTGCGCAGGGCGGGCGGGATGGAGTCGTACACAGCGGTGGCGATCAGCGGGTGGACGAACTCCAGGTCGCCCTCGGCTGCTTGGCCGTTCGCCGGGTCGGGTGCCGTGAGGATGCGGGCACTGCACAGCCGTTCGGCGCAGCGCACGGCGTCCTCGCGGCCGAGGGTGGCGAGCTTGGCCACCAGGTCGACGGAGATGCCGGTGCCGAGGATGGCGGCCGCCCAGGCGAACTTGGTGGCGTCGATGCCGAGTTCCTCCAGGCGGGCGACGAGGCCGCCGCCGCGGGCCGAGCGGTTCAGGGCACGCAGTTCACCGGCCGCGCTCTCGGTGGGTTCGAGTTCGCTGTCCTGGACCTTGGCGAGGAGTTCGACGGCCTCGTAGGGGTTGCCCGCGGTGACGGCCCAGACCTCGCGGCAGAACGCGGCATCTGCGTGCTTGCCCAGGGTGGCGCGGGTGAGTCCGGCGGTGGCGTCCGGGGTGAGGGCGCTCAGGGTGGTGGCGGGGCGGGCCGCGGTGGCGGCGACCGCGTCGAGGAGCCGGGCGCTCTCGCCGGTCATCTCGCCGGGGCGGCGGGCCACCACGACCAGGACGGACAGGTCGTCCAGGCGCTCGGCGAACGCGGCGAGCCAGCGCAGGGTCTCCTGGTCGGCCCAGTGGGCGTCGTCGATGAGCAGGACGAGCGGCCAGTCGCGCCGGGACAGCCGGCGCACCACGGTGACCAGGCCGTCGGTGACGCCCTGCGGGTCGGCCTGCCGCTCACCGGGGTCGGTGAGGCCGAGGGCGGGGCCCGCGATGTCGTACCAGTCGCCGAGGTACTCGCGGGCCTCCTCCGGCATCAGCGACATCAGGGCGGGCTGCAGCAGTTGTCGTACGACGTTGAAGGGGACGGACCTGAGGGTTTCGCCGCCGCGCGCCGACCACACCGTGCAGCCGCGTTCCTCGGCGAGGCGGCGGGTCTCGGCGAGCAGGGCGGTCTTGCCGAAGCCGGCCTCGCCGCGGATCATCAGCAGGCTGCCCGAGGAGGTGCTGTCCGCGCCCAGGGTGTCGATGGCCCGTACGACGGCGGCGACTTCCTCGTCGCGCTCCCACAGCGAGGCCGGGGCGGCCGCCAGGGGCCGTACCTCCGTCATCGCGCTACCTCCCCAAGTCGCCCGAACGACGTACAGACCTTGAGCGTAGCCGTCCGGATGCCGAAGCGGAGGCGGGTCAGGGCACCAGTTGCCGTGACGGGTGACGTCGGGTGCGCGAGGGCGACGCACCCTGCCCGCGACCGGCCGTGACGAAACTTGACCGTCAGTCAGAAACGCTCGGGAGGGATCGTCGGCACGGGCGGCGACCGGGCTGCCCGTGGTCGCCGACTTCCCCGACACGGCCCGGGTGCGCGCTGATCGACGCGGCGGCCCGGGGGGGGTCGGCGGCGGGCGACTCGCGTACCACGTCGACGGGGCGCCGGCCGTGCGCGGGCGGATGCGCCGCGTACTGCTGGAGCGGCTGCTCGCCGAGCCGTACTACGCGCTGCCTGGCGAGGACGCGGTCTGGTGCTGCCGGCGGCGGCGAGAGAGGCGTACGCCTTCGCCGTCCTGGGGTTTCTGACGGTGCACGGCGTGGCCGGCACCGAACCGGCGTGCCCGGCGAGCACCGGTGCCCGGCACGCGAGCCTGCTCGGGTTCGGTCGCTCCGGTCCGGGGCGGATTGCGGCTTGTGCCGCCCGCGCGGGAGCATCCCGTACGACTCGTCCTGGAATGAGGAGAATTCACGGCCCTCCTCTCTCATGCCTCTTTCACCGAGGCCTCATACGGTGGGGACATGACGCAGGCGACTCCCCCCGGGTGGTATCCCGACCCCGGACAGACAAGTGACGGTCCCGCCACCGAGCGCTGGTGGGACGGCAAGGCATGGACGGACCAGACCCGCCCCGCGGGATCGGCCGCCGCGTGGGGTCCCCCCGAGGCACCGGCGGGCGCCGGGCCCTACCCGGTGCATCCGGGGTATCCCGGGTACCCCGTCCAGCCGCCGGGCGGCTCGCGGCGCGGACTGCGCACGGGCATAGCCGTGGCGGCGGCCGTGGTGGTCCTCGCCTGTATAGGCGTGGGCGTGTACGCGCTCTCCGGCGACAAGGGCGGCAGCGACAACACCGCCAACTCGCGGGGGCCGGGCGGGCAGAGCGGCGGCCCCGGTGGCCAGGACGGCTCCACGGGCGGCCAGGGCGGCCCGGGTAGCGGCGACGGCGGCTCCGGGGGCGACGGCGGCTCCGGAGGCCAGTCACCGTCTCCCGGCCAGTCCGGGGCGCCGAAGATCGAGAGCGGTTCGGTGACCGACCCGATCGACGGGATCAGCCTGCCCATACCGGACGACTGGTACGGCCAGCAGATGGCGGCGGGCGCGATCGTCACGTCGAACGACTCCTACGACTGCCCCGGCGACACCTCCAAGTCCTGCACGAAGGGCGGCGCTTACTCGACGCCCGCCATCGCGCTCGGCACCAAGGGCACCACGGCCGAGGAGATCGCCAAGGCGGACATCTCGGCCAACGCCGAGGAGTCCTACGGCGGCACGACCTACGGCAAGATCACCTCGCACGAGGTGCTGGCCTCCAAGGCCGTGACCGTCGCCGGGCAGAAGGGTTACCTGGTCCGCTGGAAGGCGGTCACCAGCAAGGGATCCGACGGTTATGTCCAGTCGCTGGCCTTCCCCGCCCCCGCGAATCCCCAGCAGATGGTCGTCGTCCGCTTCGGTGTCGACGTCGAGGAGACGCAGGCCGTGCTGGACGAGATCGCCAAGGGCATCAAGGTGTCGACGGACGGCGGCAGCGGCCAGGACGTGTGACGTCCAGGTCCCGGAAAACCTGGCGGCCGGGTGGGGCGCCTCTCCGCTCAAGAGGAACCCCACCCGGCCGGGGGGTGCGCGCCGCCCCCGTCCCCACGGTGCGGCGCGAGCAGGTCGCCGTCCGGTCATCCGCGGACGGCGGCCTGGGTCCTAGGTCAGGCCCAGCGCGGGCAGCACCGCGGCCTCCACGAAGCGGACCATGTAGTCCGGGTCGGCGTACTTGCCCTCCAGGACGGGCCGCATGCGCAGCACACCGAACATCTGGGCCGGGATGTACTCCAGCGCCGGATGATCGGCGGCGACCTCGCCGCGTTCGACGCCGCGTCGCAGAATCTCCTGGAGCGCGGCGATCTCCGGTTCGACGAGCGCCTCACGCAGCGCCAGCGCGAGTTCCTCGTCCTGCGTGACGGCATGGCCGAGCGCATGGACCAGCTTGGTGTCGCGCGTCGCCCCGGCGCCCGCCGCCCGTGCAGCCCCGCGCAGATCCTCGGCGAGCGAGCCGGCGTCGATGCCGGCGAAGCACGCCCGGCGGCTGCCCCGCAGGGCCGCCGCCACGAACTGGGGCTTGGTCTTCCACTGCCGGTACAGCGTGGACTTGCTGCAGCGCGTGCTGGAGGCGACGCCGTCCATGGTGACGGAGTCGTAGCCGCATTCGCGGATCTGTTCGAGCACGGCGTCGAAGAACTCCCTCTCACGCTCCGGCGTGATCTTGGAGCGGCGCGAGGCGACGACCGTCTCCGGTCCGTTCGCGGCCTGCGACGTCATCTGCCCTTCTCCTCACTCGGATCCCGCGGGCGGTGAGGCCCGCTCTTCCAGTGTGTCGTATGTCAAACGAAACTCCAGTGTACCGGTACGGCAACGTATCGGTACACTATCGTTTCGGTACTCACTCGTATCGATGAGTTCCGGCCGTTCTACGAGTCACAAGCTCGTCCGGCATCAGCACACGCACCACGTCAGCGAAAGGGCCGGGGGATGAATGCCCGCACCGAGCCTTCCCAGGCGGCGACCAGCGCGACAGCGCGGCCGCCGCTCGTCCGTGAGCTCCTGCTCGTCGTAGGGCTCTTCCTCGTCTACAAGTTCGGCCGGCAGCTGGCGACGGGCCACACCGGCGAGGCCTTCCACAACGCGCACCGCGTGTGGGACCTGGAACGGACCCTCCATCTGCCCGGCGAAGGCTCGGTGCAGTCCCTGCTGCTGCACGGCGACACGCTCGCGCACCTGGCGAACACCTACTACGCGACCGTCCACTTCCCGGCGACCCTGGCCTTCCTGGTCTGGCTCTACCTGCGTCGCCCGGCGCACTACGTGTGGGCCCGGCGCGTGCTGGCCGCGCTCACCACCGCCGCGCTGGTGCTGCACCTGGTGTTCCCGCTCGCCCCGCCGCGCATGCTGGCCGCCACCGGCCTGGTGGACACCGCCCGGGTCTACGGCCCCTCGGTCTACGGCCCGCCGCAGACCGACACCCTGTCGAACCAGTTCGCGGCGATGCCCTCGCTGCACTTCGGCTGGGCGCTGATGCTGGCGATCGGCCTCATCGTCGCCACCCGGTCGCGTTGGCGCTGGCTGTGGCTGCTGCATCCGCTGCTGACGCTGCTGGTGATCGTCGGGACGGCCAACCACTACTGGCTGGACGCGCTCGCCGCGGGCGCCCTGCTCGGCCTCGCGCTCGCGGTGATCCACGCGGTGATCCACCTGCCGCACCGGACGGCGACCACCGCCGGACGCGCTCAGGACACCACCCTGGTACCCGCCCCCGCCGAGGAGCAGGTTCTCGTGGGAGCCGGCCGATGAACGCCACCCTGCTCGCCGTCGTCCTGTCCCTCTTCTCCTCCGTCGCCTACGCGGCCGCGGCCGTCGCCCAGGAGCGGCTGGCCGCGCGCAACCCGGGCTCGGGCGTGCTGCGGCTGCTGCGTTCGGGCGCCTGGTGGGGGTCGGTCGTGCTCAACGCGTCGGCCGCGCTGCTGCACGTCGTCGCCCTGAAGTACGGGCCGCTGACCGTGGTCCAGCCGCTCGGCGCGCTCACCCTGGTCGCGGCGGTGCCCATGGGGGCGCGGGTCGCTGGGCGGCGGGTCAGCCCGGTGGAGTGGCGGGGCACCGCGCTGACGCTCCTCGGTCTGTCCGCGATCCTCGTCACGGCGTCCGGACCGGCGCCCGAGCGCGTGCTGAACGCGCCCGAGGCGGTGGCGGTCGCCGGCGTGACGGCGGCCCTGATCGGCGTGCTGGCACGCCCGGGCACCCGTCCGGGCCTGCGGCACGCGTCCGCGTCCGGCTTCGCCTCAGGTGTCGCCTCGGCGCTCACCCAGACCGTGACGGTGGCCGTGACGGACCGCACGGAATCACTGCTCAGCGTGCAGGTCGTCGGGGTGGCGCTGCTCGTCGCCGCCTTCGCGACCGGCGGACTGCTGCTGTCCCAGACGGCCTACCGGGGCGGCCTCGGCGCCCCGCTCGCGGTGGTGACCCTGGCGAACCCGGTGGCCGCCGCCGCGATCGGCCTCGCTCTGCTCGGCGAGCGGCTGCAGGGCGGCGCGGCGGGCGTGCTGCTCGCGCTGGCGGGGGCGGGGCTCGCGGCGTGGGGCGTGGTGCTGCTGTCCCGGGTTCCGCCCGCCGTGGACCTGCACGCGAACGACGACGAGGAACACCCCGTCGCCGCGGTCCTGGCACTGAAGCCGGAATCAGCAACGGCCGAACCGTCGCTGCTGCCCCGACCGTCCGCGCCTGGACACCTCACACCCCTGTGACGAACGCCACCGTGCCGGGGCTCAACGGCGAGGGCGGCGTGGTGCTGCTGTCCCAGGTACCGCCCGCCGTGGACCTGCACGCGAACGACGACGAGGAACACCCCGTCGCCGCGGTCCTGGCACTGAAGCCGGAATCGGCAACGGCCGAACCGGCCCTGGTGCCCCGACCGTCCGCGCCTGGACACCTCACACCCCTGTGACGAACGCCACCGTGACAGGGGCCGCCGTGACGGGGCTCAGCCGAGTCCCCGCGAGTCCTGCTTGAGCGCCGTGTCGACGGTCAGCGCCGTCGCCACGACCAGGCTCAGCAGCGGCTCGGGCAGCTGGTAGTGGATCTGCAGGACGTAGTTGTCCGCGGTGGTGAACATCGTCTTGGCGAGGCCTTCCCAGGTCTTGGTGATCCGGGCGACCTCCTTGTCGGTGTGGTCGACGATCGCGAAGTTCCACGCCCGCCAGTTCTCCGCCTTGATCGCGCCGACCTGCCGGCCGTCCACGTTCATCGCGAAGTTGATCTTGCCGATCATGTTCTGCTGGACGATCTCACCGACCGGCTGACCGTCCGGACGCGTGACGACCACCCGCGACTTGAGGAACTTCGCTGGCCGGGTCAGCAGCAGCACGGGCCGGCCGTGGGCGTCGCGGATCTCCAGCTTGTGCGTCATGAACTGGTCGACGCTGGCGACGAAGCGTACGGCCTTCTTCAGCGCGCTCTGCCCGACCTGCACGACCGAGCCGAGCTGGTTGCCGCTCTGGTCCATGACCTTGTACTCATTGGTCAGCTCGATCAGCTTGGCCTTCTGGTTCACCACCAGGACGGGCTCGCTGAACAGGCTGCCGCCGCCGGGGCCGCCCGCCGCGACCCCGGCCTGCTGCTGCACCTGATGCTGGACGCGCTGGTCCGGGCCGGCCGGCTGCGGCGGCATCTGCGGCGCCGCCTGGGCCTGCTGGTTCGGGTTCGTGTGCTCGGTCCACTGCGCGCCGTCCCAGTAACGGAGCGTCTGGGCCGCTCCGTGCGGATCCGGGTACCAGCCTGCAGGTGTGTTCGATTGCGTGGTCACCGAGGCACACTATCCCGAGCGTCCCGGTCCCTGACCAGACCGGATCTTTACCCTCGGGAAGGCTTTACCCAGTCATGACGGCCGGGTCGCTCACCCCCGGACGCCCGTTCTCCACATGTCCCGCGAACCTTCGCAGAAACGCCGGGTCCGCCTCGGACGTGACGGTCAGGTCGTACCAGCGCCTGCTCGCCGTGAGGTCGAAGGTGTGCCTCACGGTGGCTCCGGCGCGCACGGTGAAGGTCCTGTCCCGGTCGCCGTATCCGCTGGTGACCTTCAACCGGGCCGTGCCGGAGCCCTTGTTGGTGAAGGTCAGCTCGATGTCGTCGCCGGTGTGGCGGGCGGTGACCTCGGGTCCTGCGTTCTTGTTCGGGCCCTTGAAGACGCGCAGGAAGCCGTTCGGGCCGTGCACGGCCAGGTCGTAGGAGCCGTTCGAGTACGCCGAGTTCCAGGTGTCGGCGATGCTCTTGCCGGCCTCGGTGGTGTACGTCCACGGGCCGTCGGTGCGGTTGCCGGAGGTGACGTGGAAGGCGGCACCCGCCTTTGCCCCCGAGGCGAAGGTGAGCGTGTACGTGCCGGCCCTCACGTCCGCCGAACCGTGCACGAGCGGGGCGTACTTCAGCGGGCGGGCCGGGCGCAGGCCGCGCTCCTGCACGGGCATGTCCGGGTCCGCCGGGGGCGTCGGGCTGTAGTCGGGGTGTCGCTCGCGGTCCGGCGGCTCGTAGCCGTCGGTGTCCGGCAGCGCGGCCGGCCTGGTGTCCTTGCGGGAGAAGTCGAACGCGGACGTCAGGTCGCCGCAGACCGCGCGCCGCCAGGGCGAGATGTTCGGCTCGCGGACGCCGAAGCGGCGCTCCATGAACCGGAGGATCGAGGTGTGGTCGAGGGTCTCGGAGCAGACGTAACCGCCCTTGCTCCACGGCGAGACGACCAGCATCGGCACGCGCGGGCCCAGGCCGTAGGGGCCGGCCGGGCGCTTGCTGTCACCGGGGTAGACGTCGAGGGAGACGTCGACCGTGGACTTGCCCTGCGCGGCGGACGCCGGCGGCAGCGGCGGCACCACGTGGTCGAAGAAGCCGTCGTTCTCGTCGTATGTGATGAACAGGGCCGTCTTCGCCCACACCGCCGGGTTGGCGGTGAGCGCGTCGAGGACCTGCGAGATGTACCAGGCGCCGTAGTTCGAGGGCCAGTTGGAGTGCTCGGAGAAGGCCTCGGGAGCGGCGATCCAGGAG
The DNA here is from genome assembly GCF_059026085.1 of Streptomyces sp. a15. NCBI lineage: Bacteria > Bacillati > Actinomycetota > Actinomycetes > Kitasatosporales > Streptomycetaceae > Streptomyces > Streptomyces sp. A15. The sequence goes on from NZ_JBWLKM010000007.1 coordinate 60,390, forward strand.
ATCTGCGGCAGCCGGTCGGCCTTGACGTCCGCCTTCAGCCGGTCGAAGTAGCCGTCGCCGTTCTTGACGTCGGTGCCGGTGCGGGCCTTGTCGTAGAGCGGGTCGCCGGGCTCGGCGCCCCGGTAGGTGTTGAAGTAGAGCAGCGAGTTGTCGCCGTAGTTGCCGCGGTAGGCGTCCTCGATCCAGCCCCAGCTGCCCTTCGCGTCGAGGCCGTCGCCGGTGTCCTGGTAGATCTTCCAGGAGATCCCGGCCTTCTCCAGCCGCTCCGGGTAGGTCGTCCAGCCGTAGCCGAGCTCGTCGTTGCCGAGGACCGGGCCGCCGCCCTGACCGTCGTTGCCCGTGTAGCCCGACCACATGTAGTAGCGGTTCGGGTCGGTCGAGCCGATGAACGAGCAGTGGTAGGCGTCGCAGACGGTGAAGGTGTCGGCGAGCGCGTAGTGGAAGGGGATGTCCTCGCGGTCCAGGTACGCCATGGTCGTGGTGCCCTTGGCGGGCACCCACTTGTCGTACTTGCCCCCGTTGTAGGCGGCCTGCCCGTCGGTCCAGCCGTGCGGCAGGCCTTCCAGGAACTGCATGCCGAGGTCGTCGGCGTCCGGGTGGAAGGGCAGCACCTCCTTGGTGCCGTCCGGCTGGTGCCATATCGACTTGCCGTTGTCGAGCGTGACCGGACGCGGGTCGCCGAAGCCGCGGACGCCCCTCAGCCTGCCGAAGTAGTGATCGAAGGAACGGTTCTCCTGCATCAGGACGACGATGTGCTCGACGTCCTCGATCGATCCCGTTCGGTGGTTCGCGGGCAGTGCGGCGGCGCGCTCGATGCTGGCCGAGAGCGCGGTGAAGGCCGTGGTGGCACCCGCGAGTTGGAGGAATCTGCGCCGGTTGACTTCGGACATGGCTGAGGGACCTCTCGCCTGGAAAGTTGTTCGACCGGCCGGATGGTGACGGAATGCGCGCGAAAAGAGTGTTCCAGGAGCACCAAACGTCAGGGAAGGGTGCGATGGCGCTCATGTGAAAGTCGTCGGTACGTGGGGTGCTCGGGGCCGGAGTGAGGGCAGGTTCGCGATCACGACGGAGACCCACACCTCACTGTCCACGGGAGTTGGGGCACACCGGGCTCTTCCCCTGGTACGTCGCCGTGCTCTGCCTCGGGTCGTCGCTGGTGTATCTGCGCCTGCCGGAGACGGCCCACACGGAGCTACGGCGCTGAGGCCCACCGCTGCGCCACGGCCTTGCCCGCCCGCAGCGCGGCCACGGGGTCGGCCGCTTCGTCCAGTTCGACGAGTACCGTTCCGGCGCCGGGCGTGCGGGACATCGCGTCGGCCCAGCCCTTCCAGTCCACGATGCCCGTGCCCAGTGCGGTCATGTAGGGCTGCTGCTGGGCGAAGACCGTGTCGTCGATGGTGAGTTCGACGTCGATCGGCCTGACCGCGTCCTTCCAGTGCGCCAGCGCGATGCGCGGGGTGTGGCGGCGTGCCACGGCGACGGGGTCTCCTCCGCCGAGGGCGATGTGGCAGGAGTCGGGGCACAGCCACACGTAGCGCGGGTCGGTGAGGGTCATGAACAGGTCGATGTCCCGCTCGTACCAGAGGGTGCTGTTGGACTCCGTGTGGAAGGCGAGCCGCACACCGTGCCGGGCCACCGCCTCGCCGACCGCGTGCGCGATGTCGGCCATGCGGGTCATGTAGGCGGCGTCGACGAAGAAGGGCGGACGGGTCCCGTACGTCGTCCGCATGGGCAGGCCGGCGACGAGGAGGCCCGCCCCGACGTCGGAGAGGAAGGCCGCGCGGCGTTCGGCGTCGGCGACGATCGCGGGCAGGTTCTCGACCTGCCGCCAGTCGGGGGCGTCGCTGCCGGCGATGAAGGCGCTGACCACGGACAGGCCCCGGCTCGCGAGCTCGGCGCGGAACGCGGCCGCGCTGCCGAAGGCCCGCAGGGCGGAGTCGAGGTCGCCGGGGGCGAAGGTCAGCTCGATGCCGGTGACTCCGGCGTCGACCAGGGCGTGCATGACCCGCTCCCAGAAGCGTTCCGGGTTCGCCGCGGCCCAGTCCCGCACGGCGTCCGCGGACTCGAGGCCCCAGAAGTCCGGGTGGTAGAAGGTGATGATGTCGGTGGCGAAACGGGGCGTCATTCGGCACCTCCGCGGGCGTTGTAGACGACGATGCCGTCGGCGGAGTCAACGGCCTTGCGGTAGGCGCGGAACACGGTGAGCGCCTCGTCCCGGAGCACGTCCTGCACGACCTCGATGCCGCGTGCCTCGAACTGTCCGGCCCAGTCGGCGCCGAGCGGGCCCTCGTCGAAGGTGGTGATCTCCTCCAGCTCCGGGCCCTCGCCGGCGACCACGAGTCCGCGCACGCCGGACCACAGGGTGGCGCCGTAACACTGGATACAGGGACGCCAGTTGACGACCAGTTCGTGCGCGGGCAGCCCGTCACCGCCGAGGTCCCAGCCCCCGGTCGCCGTCTGCGCGAGGCCGAGCGCGACGACCTCGGCGTGGGCGCTGGAGATGCCGGAGGCGAGGACGACGTTCACGCCGACCGAGACGATCCGGCCGCTGGCCCGCTCGGCGACGAGGGCCGCGAACGGGCCGCCGTTGCCCTCGCGCCAGTTGCGGTCGGCGAGGCGGTGCACGAGGCGCATGCGGTCGTCGCGGTCGGGAACGGCGGCGGGCACGTCGGCCAGTGCGTCGTCGATCCAGGCCGGCAGGGCCACCTGGTACCGCTTGGCGATGTCGATCATGATGGGGTTCCTGTCAGTGGGCGGCGAGCGCGGTGTTGCGTACGGCTACGGCACGGGCGGCCCGGACGGCGGTCACCGTGCCGGTCAGGGTGACGTTGGCGGCCATCGCGGTGGGGATCACGCCGTTGCCGGCGAGGTAGAGGTTGTCGTAGCCCCACACCCTGCCGTCCGGGTCGCACACGCTGGTGCCGTCGTCGGCGGTGCCGCAGCGGACGGTGCCGGTCTGGTGCAGCGACGAGCCGGGCGGGAGCAGGGCGCTCTCGGTCGCGGGGTCGAAGGGCCCGAACTCCTCGGCCAGCGACCGTACGTCGTCCAGTGCCCGGCCGATCAGGGCACGGTCGGCGTCGGAGTAGCCGAAGTCGACGGTGATCCGGGGCATCCCGGCGAGATCGGTCCCGGTCTCGGAGAACACGAGCCGGTTCTCGGGGCGCGACTCGACGGGGACGTACAGGGAGAGGCCCACCGAGTGGGCGAGGGGCCGGCTGCCCTCGTCCACGTAGGTGCGGTTCATGATCTGACCGTGGAACGGCTGTGCCGTCCCGTTCTGCGGCAGCCAGAGCGAGTCCGTGCTGAACTCGCCGGGGCGTGGCAGGGGCAGGGCGTCGACGTCGATGCCGAAGCGGTCGAGGTCGAGCAGGACCCGGGCGGTGACGAAGGCGTGCTCGTTGAGGTGGCGGCCCAGCGCGTGGGGCCGTATGCCCGAGGCGAACAGCAGTTGCGGGGTGCGCAGCGCGTCGGCGCACACCACCACGGTGTCGGCGAGGAGTTCGGACTCGGCGCCGTCGGCGACGCGGCGCAGCCGGGCGCCGGCGACACGGTGGTCCGAGACCAGGAGCGAGGTCGCGAGCGTCCCGGTCACCAGGGTGAAGGCCGGGTCGCCGCCGGTCGCGAGGGCGGGGAAGATCGTCCCCGGAGCCGTGCGGGGCATGGGGCCCGACGGCGTCGGGGTGACGGCCATGGGCATCGGCTGCGGCCCCCGGTCGTGCGGTCCCACGCCGTCGAAGCGTCGGCGCAGGACGTCGAGCACCGTGCGGCCGACCTCGGTCGGGCCGATCGCGGCGGGGGTGACGGCGAGGATCCGGTGCGCGGTGGCGAGGTCCGCCGCCCAGCGGGCCGGGTCGCCGAAGTCGAACACCTCGTGCCCGGCGGGCCAGGGCGTGGCGGCGGTCCAGTGGACGCCCATGCCGCCCGCGTTCCACGCGAGCGCCGTCGCGGGCATCGCCTCGGCGTCCTCGCCGAGGGCCAGGGCGTGGAACATGCCGGGCGTCAGGTCGGTCAGGTCGCCCGCGACCTCGCGCACCACCTCGGCGCCGGTGTACATGCCCTGGATGCCGGTGGCGACCTGTTCGTTGTAGCGCGCCCACAGGTCCGGGTCGTCGAGGTCGTGCAGGTGCAGTCCGGGGGCCTCGCCGATCGCGCTGCCGCCGTCCACCATCGTGATGTGCAGCGCCGGGTCGCCCTCGCGCAGCTGCCGGGCCACGACGGATCCCATGATGCCGCTGCCCACGATGAGGACGTCGGTGCGGGGGGTGTCGGTCAAGGTGAGACTCCATGTGTTGTGCCACGGGTGCGGGGAGGTGGGGGGGCGTTGGTGTCACGCGCGCGGGACGAGCGGGCCGAACAGCTGGGTGTCCATGCGGTCGAGGGCCAGCTTGACGGCGCCGACGAGGGCCGCGTCACGGCCCAGGCGAGTGGCCCGCAGCTCTGTCTCGGGGGCGCGGGCGTCGAGCATCGCCTCCCGCACCCGGGGCAGCAGCACGTCGGCCGCGTTCTCCAGACCGCCGCCGAGCACGATGAGCGAGGGCGCGACCGTCCACGACAGGATGGTGAGGATCGACGCGATGTTCTCCACGAACTCGTCGACCTCCGCGAGCGCGGCCGGCTCACCCGCCCGGGCGGCCTCGCAGCGGGCGAGGGCGACGGCCCGTTGGGCGGGTTCCGGTGAGCTCAGCCAGGCCACCGGGTGGTTCTCGACCGAGGCCGTCGGTATCGACCGCGCCTCGACGATCTCGCCCGCCGCGCCGTCGAGACCGCGGTGCACGGCGCCCCGGATGAGGATGCCGAGACCGGTGCGATTGCCGAGAATCGCCCAGACGACATTGTCGTGATCGTCGGCCACGCCCCGCCAACGCTCCGCGAGCGCACCGAGGTTGGTGTCGTTGTCCGCGAACCAGGGCATCGGGATGCGCCGGCTGAGTTCCTCGGGCAGGTGCACGCCTTCCCAGCGGGTCGTGTGCACCAGGCGCCGTACGACTCCCTCGTCGTCGATCGCGCCGCCGCTCGCGACCGCGCCCGCGCGCAGCCGGTCCGCCGATCCGCCCGCGTCGTCGAGCGCCTCAAGGACCAGTGCCGCCGCGTCGTCGAGGGTGACCTGTGGGTCCTGGTAGGCGCGCAGCGGCCCGTGCGCCCGGCCGAGGATGCGGCCGCGTACGTCGGCGACGACCGCGGTCGCGTCCGAGGTGGTGATGCATACGGCCGCCAACAGGGCGTGTTCTGCGCGCAGTTCGTAGCGTCGGGCGGGGCGCCCGGCGGAACCGCTGACCGGCACCCGGTCCAGTTCCGCCACCCAGCCGGCCTCGACGAGCGAGTCCAGGATGAGTTCGATGGTGCGGCGAGACAGGCCGGCCTGCTCGGCGAGCGCGGTCAGCGTCGTCGGCCCGGCGGACACCGCCAGGGCGCGCAGGATGACCGAGGTGTTGACGCGTCGGACGGCGCTCTGGTTCATCCCTGACATCAGCACGCCCCCGCCGCCTCGGACCCTTGCCCTGACCCCGGCCGTACGACGGGATCGAACACGCCCGTGGTGTCGGCCACGAGTGCCGCGCCGGGCCGACCGTACTCGCGCGCCGGGTCACCGGGCGTCCCGGTCGCCCGCGCCCAGGCCGGTTCCCGGCCGTGGACGAACGCGGTCAGGTCGGCGTGCATCGACGTGGCCAGTTCGCGGGGCGGGTTCGGGCCGAGTGCCTGGGCGACTCCCGGTGCGTCGAGTACGTCGAAGAAGTACGGGATGTCGACGCAGTGCGCGGCGCCGCCGAGCACGGGCGAGGGCCACTCGAAGGAATACAGCCAGGTGCCGGCGGCGGCGTCACGACGGGCGGCCGCGGCGCGCGGGCAGGCGGCGCGGAACAGGGTGTCCGTGCGGCGGGTTCCGGCCAGGCGGCCTTCGTCGGACGAATCGGCGCCGCTGTCGAACTCGTCCCCCGTCGCCCCGAGCAGCAGCGGTACGTCGTGCCCGTGCGCGGCGAGTCCGTCGGCGACCGGCACCGGCAGGATGTCGTCGCCGACGAACGGGGCGAGTACGAGCGGGTCGCCGTCGCCCCTCTCGTTCCGCAGGTCGAGCACAGCCCGCTGGAGTTCCTCCACGGTGCGGCCCCCGAACCCGGCGCGGGTTGCGGGAACGCCGAGTCTGTCCCCGAGTTCGTCGAGGAAGTCAGGTACGGCGCCCGCCTCGAAGAAGCCGCCGGACAGGCTGACCGCGCGGTGGAAGCGGCCGTCGCGGGCGGGCGAGGAGAGCAGCGCGAGCACCGCCGCTCCCCCGGCCGACTGGCCGGCGACGGTGACCCGGTCCGGATCTCCGCCGAAGGCCGCGATGTTCTCCCGCACCCAGTCGAGGGCGAGCAGCAGGTCCCGCAGCCCTAGGTTGGTGGGGACGTCGTCCAGTACGGCGAAGCCGTCGACGCCGAGACGGTAGCCGACGGTGACGCAGACGACGCCGTCACGGGCGAAGGCCCGGCCGTCGTACCACGGGCTGGCCGGGCTCCCCGCGAGGAACGCACCGCCGTGGATCCACACCAGGACCGGGAAGGGCCCCCGGTCGTCGTCCGCGGCCGGGGCGACGACGCCGAGGTTCAGCACGTCGTCGCCCGGGACCGACGGTTCCGGCACGGTGGTCGTGGCGAACAGGGGCACGCGCTGGTAGGTGGGGCCGTGCCGGGACGCGTCGTACGGCTGCCGGAACCGGCCGCGTGGGACCGGTGCGGCGAACCGCCGTGCGCCCGTGGGCGGTTGGGCGAAGGGGATACCGAGGAAGCGGCGGGTCCGGCCGTCGCGCAGGCCGACGATCGTGCCGGCGGGGGCGTGCACGGCGTCCGGCTCTCCGGGTGCGTCGAGGGAGTGCATCTCGGTCACCGCATTCCCGTTCCGGAGATCCCCTGCACGAAGTAGCGCTGCAGGAACAGGAAGAGCAGCAGCACCGGCAGCATCACGACGATCGCACCGGCGAGCAGCAGGCCGTAGTCCGTGACGTGGGCGGCCGCCTGGCTGGTGGCGGCCAGGCCCACCGGCAGCGTGTAGGTGGACATGCTCTGGGCGACGATGAGCGGCCAGATGAAGTTGTTCCACGAGGCGAGGAACGACATGATCGTGATCGTCGCGACGGCGGGGCCCGCCAGCGGAAGAAAGATCCGGAAGAAGATCCGGAACTCGCCCGCGCCGTCGATCCGGGCCGCTTCGAGGAGTTCGTCGGGGATCGACGACGCGTACTGCCGCATGATGAAGACGGACAGCGGCATCGCCACGCCGGGCAGGGCGATACCGGTGAGGGTGTCCGCCAGGCCGAGGTCGACGGTGATCACGAACTGGGTGACGAACACCGCGGTGAACGGCACCATCATCGCCGCCATGACCGCGCCGAACGCGATCCGCCTGCCCGCGAAGTCGAGCTTGGCGAGGGCGTACCCGGCGGCCGACGCCGCGACGATGTTGCCCGCCACCACGATGACCGCGACCACGACGCTGTTGACCATGAACTGGCCGAAACCCTCCGTCCTGAACAGCCGCAGGAAGTTGTCGAAGGTGACCTGCTGGGGGAGCCAGGCGCCGGGGTCGGAGCGGATCTCGTCGAGGCTGCGCAGCGAGCCGCTGACCACCCAGAAGAACGGGAGCGTCGTGAGCAGGGCGCACAGCACCAGCGCGGCGTACAGCAGCGGCCGGGCGACGGACCGGCGGGGCGGGGCAAGGCGGTCGGTGGTGGTTGCGGTGTTCCGCAACGCGGCGAGAGCGGTCATGCGCGGGGCCTCAGCAGTCGGAACTGGACAAGACTCACCACGGCCACCAGGACGAGCATCACGAAGGACGCGGCCGAGGACATCCCGAACTCGCCGGCCCCGAACTGGTGGTAGGTGTACAGCGCCACGGACTCGGTGGAGCCCAGCGGGCCGCCGTCCGTGAGCAGGTACGGCTCGTCGAAGACCTGGAGGTAGAACACGGTCAGCAGCACCGACACCATCAGGGTGGTCGGCAGCAGCAGCGGCAGGGTGATGTGCCGCAACTGCCGCCACCATCCCGCCCCGTCGAGCGCGGCGGCCTCGTACACGTCGTCCGGAATGGCCTGCAGCCCGGCGAGGAACAGCACCATCGCGGTACCGAAGTTGCGCCACACGCCGAGCAGGATGACCACGGGCATGGCGAGGTCCGGGTCGTCCAGCCAGTTCGGTCCGGCGAGGCCGACGGCGCCGAGCGCCTTGTTGACGGTGCCGTCGGCGTAGAAGGCGTACTGCCAGATCAGGGCGACCGCCACCACGTTGGTGACGACCGGCGCGAAGAAGAGCGTACGGAAGGTGCCGCGCAGTCGGCGGATGCCGGAGTTCAGCGCGACGGCCAGCCCGAAGCCGATCACCATGGTCAGCGGCACGCCGACGGCCACGAACAGGGCGGTGTTCAGGATGTCGCGCAGGAAGCTCTCGTCCTGGAACAGCCGGACGAAGTTGTCCAGGCCGGTGAAGTCGACCGCGAGCGGGTGCCTGAGGTCCGTGCCCCGCAGGTCGGTGAAGCTGAAGCCGAGCGCGGCGACGGTCGGGACGGCCGTGTAGAGCAGGAACACCAGGGCGAACGGCGTGAGGAACAGCCAGGCGACGGCCGTATGACGGGTGCGCCGCCGGGTGCGCTGCCGAGTGCCCGCAGCAGGCGTGGTGGTGGTCATGGGCGGCTCACTTCGCGCCCGTGCCGAGGCTTTCGGCGTACGACTGGATGTTCGCGGCGGCCTTCTCGGCGCTCGACGTGCCCTTGACCACGGCTTCCGTCTCCTTGCCGATCCGGGTCGCGACCTGCTGCCAGGTGCTGACCTGCGGGAAGGTCCGGGTGTTCTTCAGCTGCGCGAGGAAGGCGTCGAGCAGCGGCTGGCCCTTGATGGCGGGGTCCTCCCAGGCCGAGATGACCGCCGGGAGCGAGCTGTACGCCTGGTACTGGGCGACCTGGGTGCTCGGCTGCGCCATGTACCGGACGAGCTTCCACGACGCGTCCGCGTCACCGCTGCCCGCGAGGACACCCCAGCTGCCGCCGGCGGAGAAGGAGACGCTGCCCGAGGACCCGGCCGGCAGGGGTGCGGTGGCCACATGGGACGCCGTCCAGCCGTCCTTCTTCGCGGCGGTGTCGAGCTGCCCGATCACCCACGGACCGGTGATCATCGTGGCGGTCTTGCCACTGACGAAGTACGGCTGCGCGTCGAGGAACGTGGGCGTCGCGGTGTCGGCGATGCCCGAGGTGAAGAACGACGCGTTGTACTTCAGCGCGTCGACCATCGCCGGCGTGTCGAGTGTCCAGGTCCCATCCGAGGAGAGCAGCGAGCCGCCGGCCTGCCAGGCGTACATCGCGACGTCCTGGCCGTTGAAGATGTCCCACCCGTTGTCGGCCCCCAGGCCGCGCTTGGCACCGGCGCCCTGGAGGGCCTTGAAGAACGGCACCATCTCGTCCCACGTCGTCGGCGCCTCGACACCTGCCTTCTTCGCCAGGTCGGCGCGGTAGACGAGGGCGTACGTGTAGGCGTACCAGGGCACGGTGTAGGCCACGTCGTCGACCACGCCCGCGTCCCACAGGCTCTTGAAGAAGCCGTCCGGGTCGACGAGGCCGTCCGGCACGGCCCGGAGGATCGACGGGTCGAGGAACTGCGCCTGCGACTCGGGGAAGAACTGGGCGACATCGGGCCCCTTGCCCGCCGCGACAGCCGACTGGAGCTTGGTGTAGTACTCGGCGTTCGGGATCAGCGTGACCTTCACGGTGACGTCCGGGTTCGCGGCCTTGAAGGGCTTGATGACCTTCTCGAGCACGTCCGCGTCGCCCTGGGCGGCCCAGACGGTGACGGTGCCGGTGGCCGGGGAGTCATCGATCGGCTTGGCGGAGGCTTTCGCGGCGGCGGTGTCGTCCTCGCGCCCGCAGCCCGTCAGGCCGAGGGTGCCGAGGACGGCCATGCCGACGGTCAGCTTCAGGGCACCGCGTCTGGAGAGGTTGGGCACCTTGGGCTCCTGGGATTTCAGGGGGAAGTAGCGTTTTCGGTCCGACGGACCCAGGAGCGAAGCTATGAGCGATGCATTTCGGCCATATGCACGGGGCTGTCACGAATAATTTCGGAACTTGTAGCGAAATCGGTATGGGTGGCTACGGGGTGAGATGCCCGGTCGGCTGAACCGGTTGCGGTACCTCTACGTGTACCGCAGCCGGTGTGTCCGTCGGTCAGCGGAGCCGAACGGTCAGGTGGTACGTGCCGGACGGGATCCGGTAGGACGACACCCCGTCCGCGTGGCCGAGGAAACGCACCCCGTCCGCTCGCGCCAACGGAGTGCGTCCTTCCCGCACCGCATCGGCGGAGACGGCCGGAAGGCGCAGGGTCGCCTCACTGTTCGCGGGCCAGGCCCGACCAGGCGTCCCTGGGCGTGAGGAACCCCGCCCCCGCATCCCCGGACCACGGACCACGGACCACGGACCACGGACACGATCCGTGCCGCCCGGACGCGGAGCGAACGCGGGCAACCAGAACGCCCAACACCGTCCGGGGCGTTCGGCCGAGCATGAGACCAGGCAACAGGACTCGCTCCCGCTCAGTCCCTAGGAACGGTTCTTCTGGAAGCAGCCGGTCTTCTCCATCGTCAGGTACTTGTCCAGGGCGTCTGTCCACGGCGAATTGGCCCTGAGTCCCTGCGCAAGCAGTACGAGTCCGGTGCGACGGTCGACGAATTCGTCGCCACCAGCGGCCTGTCGTACGGCACGGTCCTCAACCGGACCTTCGCCTGGAGCGGGTTCGGACTGGGGACACGTGGGCTCAGACGCGTGTACGTGAGGTGCGGGAGCGGGGAGGGATCTCGCTGTCCCGGTACCCGCGGGGCCTTCCACGACCACGTCGCGGCAGGCCCCCGCGGTGTCGCCGCTGCCGGCACGGGTCAGCGCAGCCGGTCCTTGGCCTTGTAGTAGGCGCCGCCGAACGGCAGGAACCAGGGGGTGCCGTTGTAGAAGGGGACGGGGACTTTGGGGAAGCCGAGGTCGCGCAGGGGGTTGGCCTCCGGCTTGCCGTCCATCATCTCGGCGACCGCCCGGCCCATGTAGGTCGCCATCTGGACGCCGTGGCCGCAGTAACCCATGGAGTAGTACAGGCCCTTGGCCCCCTCGGCCTCGCCCGCGTGCGGCAGGCGGTCCCAGGAGAAGCCGACCATGCCGCCCCACACGTAGTCGATCCGCACGTCGGCCAGCTGCGGGAAGACCTCCACCATCTCCCGCTTCAGGATGTCCCCGCTCTTGACATCGGAGGCGGGGTTGGACGGGGCGAAGCGGGCCCGGCCGCCGAAGGCGAGGCGGTTGTCCGGGGTGAGACGGAGGTAGTGGCCGATGTTCTTGGAGTCGACCACGAGGCGGCCGTTGGGGATGAGTTCGCGGGCGCGCGCCTCACCGAGCGGTTCGGTGACGATGATGAAGCTGCCCACGTTGATCAGCCGCTTGCGGAACCAGGGCAGCGCCTTGTCGGTGTAGGCGTCGGTGGCGGCCATGACCTGCTTGGCGCGGATGGTGCCGTGCAGCGTCTCCACGTCGAACCCGCCGCCGGACAGGCGGGTCAGACCGGTGGCGGCGTTGCGCTCGTGGATCTCGGCTCCGGCGCGTTCGGCGGCCTCCGCCAGGCCGTGGACGTACTTGCCCACGTGCAGGGCGGCGCTGAGCGGGTCGAGCAGGGCGCCGTGGTAGTAGTCCGAGCCGAGTTCCGACTTCAGATCGCCGCGGCTCAGGAGCTGCGTCTCGTGGTCGAAGTTCTCGGCCAGGTCGCGCTGGGTGGCCTTCATCGCCTCGAAGTGCTGCGGCTTGTACGCCACGCCCAGGCGGCCGGCGCGGTCGAAGTCGCAGTCGATCTTCTCGGTGCGGGTGATGTCCTCGACGACGTCGACCGCCTCGCGGAACACGTCGTACAGCTCTCGGGCGCGCTCCTGGCCGAAGCGCTTGCGGGCCTCGCCGACACCGATGGTGATGCCCTGGGTGCACATGCTGCCGTTGCGCCCGGAGGCGCCAGAGCCGACCTTGTCCTTCTCGACGAGGACGACCCGGGCGCCCTTGCGGGCGGCGTGGTAGGCGGTGGACAGGCCGGTGAGACCGCCGCCGATGACCACCAGGTCCGCCTCGTCGGGCAGGTCCTTGCCGGACCGGTCGGGCAGGGCGGGGGCGGTGTCGAGCCAGTAGGGGATCTGCTTCATGGCGTGCGTCCTCACAAACGTCTGGGTGGTCTCAGCAGCCGAGCAGTGCCGGCAGACCCGACAGGTCCGGCAGCACGTCGTAGGGCTGGTAGTCGGCGCTGCCGGGGCGGCCGTAGCGGTTGATCCACACGCGGCGCTTGAGGCCCAGGTCGCGGGTCGGGATGTGGTCGTACTCCCATCCCTGTGCGGTGTGGATGACCTGGGACGGCTCGACGCCCATGGTCTTGAACGCGTGCTCGAAGGTCTGCCGGTCCGGCTTGTACGCGCCCGCCTGCTCGGCGGTGATGACGTAGTCGAACTCGACGCCGATGTTCTCGACGTTCCGCGCGATGAGGTTGTCGTCGCTGTTGGTGATGATGGCGATCTCGTACTTGCTCTTCAGCGCGCGCAGGGCGTCCGGGACCTCGGGGAAGGGGCCGAAGGTGGGGACGGCCTCGACGAGGGCGTCGCCGTCCGAGGTGCGGTACTCCAGGCCGTGCAGGCGCATGGCCATCCGCAGGCTGGAGTGCAGGATCTCGTGGTAGGGGCGGTACGCCTCCAGGACGGCCTGGAAGCGCATGACGCGGAAGTCGTCGAGGAACTCGTCGACGTCCAGGTTGTCCAGGTCCAGCCGGTCCTCCAGGACCTTCAGGGTGGTGGGGCCGAGCTGGAAGTCGACCAGGGTGCCGTAGGCGTCGAAGGTGACGATCTCTCGCATGGTTCTTGGCTCCGATTCGAGGGTTTTCAGGAGGGGTTGAGAGCTCTAGACGACGCGTTCGCCGGGGGTGACGATCGCGTCGAGGGCGGCCAGGTCGGCCGCGTCGGGGATCCAGTCGGCGGCCGCCGCGTTGGCGGTGACCTGTTCGGGGGTCATGGCGCCGCAGATGACGGAGCCGACGGCGGGCAGGGCCGCCAGTCCGCCCACCGCGACCTGGAGGAGGGTCAGGCCGCGCTCGGCGCCGTACGCGGTGAGCGCTTCGACACGGTCGAGGGCCTCGTCGGTGAGCCAGCCCTGCCGCCAGGACAGGCGGCTGCCGGCCGGGGGCTGCTCGCCGCGCCGGTACTTGCCGCTGAGCAGGCCGTTGGCCAGCGGGTAGTACGGGAGCAGGCCGATGCCGCTGCGCAGGCAGGCGGGGATCAGGTCGTTCTCCACGCCGCGGTCCAGCAGGTGGTAGCGGGCCTGGGTCGACACGAAGGCATCGGACAGGTCCTCGACCGGGAGGTTGGAGCAGCCGATGTACCCGATCTTGCCCTCGTCGACCAGTTCCCGCAGAGCGGCGATCGTCTCGTCGAGCGGGGTGACGCCGTCCGGCTCGTGGTACTGGAACAGGTCGATCCGGTCGGTTCCCAGGCGGCGCAGCGACGCCTCCACGGCGTACCGGATGTAGCCCCGGGCGCCGCGCGGGCCGTACAGATCGGCCTCCCGGCCCATCTCCATGCCGAACTTGGTGGCCAGCAGGACCCCGTCCCGGTGTCCCTTGAGGGCGGCGCCGAGGAGCCGTTCACCGTCGCCGCGCGCGCCGCCGCTCTCCCCGAACCCGCCGTACATGTCGGCGGTGTCGAACAGGGTGACGCCGGCGTCGAGGGCCGCGTGGACGACGGCCTTGGTGCCGTCCTCGTCGAGGCGGGAGCCGAAGTTGTTGCCGCCGACGCCGACCACCGAGACGACCGGCCCGCGCGCACCGAGCGTGCGATACCTCATGACCGGCTCCCGAATCCGATGCAGACGTTCTTGGTCTGCGTATAACTCGCCAGCGCTTCGAGGCCCTTCTCCCGGCCCCAGCCACTGTGCTTGTAGCCGCCGAAGGGAAGTTCGACGCCGGTGCCGACGCCGGTGGCGTTGACGTAGACCTGCCCGGCCCGGATGCCCTCGGCCAGGCGCATCGCCTTGTCGATGTCGCGGGTCCAGACGTAGGAGGACAGGCCGTACGGGCTGTCGTTGGCGATGTCCAGGGCCTCGTCGGCGTCGTCGAAGTCGATGACCGTGACGACGGGGCCGAAGATCTCCTCGCGGGCACACCGGGACTGATTGGTCAGGCCGGTGAGGACGGTCGGCTCGACGTAGTAGCCGTCGGCCAGGGCGGGATCGGACGGGGCGCCGCCGCCGACACGGACCGTCGCGCCCTCCTGTCGGGCGAGGTCCAGGTAGCCCAGGACCCGGTCGCGCTGCCGGGCGGCGACCAGCGGACCGATGTCCGGGTCCGTGAGGCCGGGGCCGACGCGCAGGGTGGCGATCTTCTCCGTCAGCCGGTCCAGGAAGTCCTCGGCGCCGCGCTGGAGAAGCAGCCTGGTGCCCGCCGAGCACATCTGCCCGGCGTTGCTGAACGACGCGCCCAGGATCGCCTTCAGCGCCAGGTCGAAGTCGGCGTCGGCGAAGACGACGAAGGGTGACTTGCCGCCCAACTCCGTTACGGAGGGCACCACGTTGGCGGCCGCCGCCTGAGCGACCTTGATGCCGGTCGGCACCGAACCGGTGAAGGTGACCTGGTCGATGCCCGGGTGACCGGCGAGGGCGGCGCCCGTCTCGCCGTCGCCGGGAACCACGTTCAACACCCCTGGCGGCAGGCCGCATTCAAGGGCGATCCTGCCGATCTCCAGCGGGGTGAGCGGCGCCTCCGGGGAGGGCTTGAGCACCACCGTGCAGCCGGCGGCCAGCGCCGGGGCGGAGCCCCTCGCGGTGTTCTGGAGCGGGTAGTTGAACGGGATGATCTGCCCGGAGACACCGATCGGCTCGCGGACCGTGTAGTCGATCAGACCGGGCCCGAGGGGGATGGTCGTGCCGCCGAGCTTGTCGGCGATGCCCGCGTAGAACTCGAAGTAGCGGGCGGCGGCCTCGACATCGGCCTTGGCCTGGCTGAGCGGCTTGCCGACGTCCTGGCTTTCCAGGCGGGCCAGACGTTCGCCCTGGTAGCGGATGGCCTCGGCGATCCGGTAGAGGACCTTGCCCCGGTCGGCGGCGCGCATCCGGGCCCACTCGGGCGCGGTGAAGGCCGCCCTGGCCGCCGCCACCGCCTGGTCCACGTCGGCCGCCCCGGCCAGCGCCACCTGGGCGATGGCCGTCCCGTCCGACGGGTCGAGGACGGTGAAGGTGCGCCCGTCGGCGGCCGGGACCTGCTTGCCGTCCACGAGCAGCGACTGCGTGTCGATGGTCATGGCCGGATCTCTCCCTGCACCTCGCCGAAGATGACGACCTCGTCACCGGGGCGCACGGTGCGGATCCGGCGCACCCACAGCACGACGCCGTCCTGGGGGGCGCGGACTTCTTCGAGCGTGTTGCCGTAGTGGTCGACGATGTGGGCGATCAGGTCGCCTTCCTTGCAGGTCTCCCCCGGCTCGGCGTGGCCGAGAAAGAAGCCGCCGGCGGCGGAGCGGGCGAAGGTCCCGGAGACGGTCGTGTACGTGTCGCGCAGCTCCGCGTCGCCGTCGATCATGCCGAGCTGGCGCATGATGTTGCGGATCGATTTGATGTGCAGCTCGACGTTGGACTCGCGGTAGGTGCCGCCGCCCGCCTCGATGGTGATCGCGGGCTTTCCGGCAGCGAGGGTGGGGTGACGGACCGTGCCGCCCCACTTGCCGCCCTTCCACACCAGGTCGTGTCCCGCGGCGAGGGCGAGGTCCGTGGCCAGTTCCTCGTAGCCGCCCTGGAGGATGACCAGCGGGGCGATCTCGCCGAAGGTGCCGCCGGTGTGCAGGTCGACGAGGGCGTCGATGGCCGGGACGACCTGCTCGACGAAGGTGGCGGCCAGACGCAGCGAGTACGAGCCGTCCGCGTCGCCGGGGAAGATCCGGTTGAGGTTGAGGTAGTCCAGGCCGCTGGTGCGGGCGGCTGCCTCGAAGGCCGGGGTGTTCATGCAGGGGATGCCGACCAGCGTGCCGCGCAGGGTGGCGGGGTCGACCTCGGCGAGGACGCGGCGGATGGACTCCTGGCCGTCGTACTCGTCGCCGTGCACGCCCGCGTCCACGCACAGCACCGGGCCGGGCTCGGCGCCGTTGACGACGATCAGCGGAATGCCGAGCTCCACGCCGTAGCTGATGGTGCCGACCGGGATGAGGCCCTGGGCGCGCTCGCCGGGGGCGACGGTCAGCGGACCGATGGAGTACATCAGAGGGTTCCTTTCGAATGCGGGTACACAGACGTGGGTCACAGGCGGGTGGACGCCTCGTCGAGGGTCTCCGCGAGGATGTCGGCGATACGGTCGAGCAGGTGCCGGTCGCTGATCAGCGGGGGCGCGATCTGGACCAGCGGGGCGGCGCGGTTGTAGACGCGGGCCAGGAGGCCGGCCTCGCGCAGTCGGCGCGGGATGAGGTCGGCGATCAGGTCGGCGCGGGCGGTGTCGCTGAAGCCGCCGCCGTCGAGGTCGCCGACGAGTTCGAGGGCGTAGAAGAATCCGGCGCCGCGGACGTCGCCGACGATCGGCAGGTCGGCGAGGGAGGCCATGCGTGTCGCGAGGTGGTCCTGGTGGCCGCGGACGTTCTCCAGGATCCGGTCGCGCTCCATGATCTCCAGGCTGCGCAGGGCGATCGCCGCGCTGAGCGGGTGTCCGGCGAAGGTGTAGCCGTGGTTGAGGACGACGCCCGGCTGATTGATGACCTCGACTACCCGGTTGCTGACGAGAGTTGCCCCCATCGGGGCGTACCCGGCGGTGATGCCCTTGGCGACGGTGACGATGTCGGGGCGGGCGCCGTAGCGGTCGCCGCCGAACCACTCCCCCAGCCGCCCGAAGGCGGTGATGACCTCGTCGGCGACGAGGAGGAAGCCGTAACGGTCGGCGAGCGCTCGCAGGCCGGGCCAGTAGCCCTCGGGCGGGGTGATGCAGCCGCCGCGGTTCTGGACCGGCTCGGCGATCAGCATGGCGATCGTCTCCGGGCCCTCGGCCAGGATCGCGGCCTCCAGCTCGGCGAGCAGCCGGGAGGTGTACGTCTCATCGTCGACATATTCGGGCGCGAGACCGAAGCGGTTGGTGTTGGACACGAACCGGGTCTCGATCGCGCCGGGGCCGTACGGCTCGCGCAGCCCGGGGTCGTCGGTGAGGGAAAGGGCGCCGATGGTCAGCCCGTGGTAGGCGCCACGGCGGGAGATCGCCTTCACCCGCCCCGGTTCCCCGCGCAGGGCGTGGTAGCGGCGGGCGATCTTCCAAGCGGTCTCCACCGCCTCCGCCCCGCCGCCGGAGAAGAAGGTGGCCTCGATGTCGACCGGGGCGATCCGGGACAGCCGTTCGGCGAGTTCGATGGCCGTGGGGTGCGCGGAGGAGGACCACAGCGGGCTGAAGCACAGTTCGCGCAGCTGCTTGTCGGCGGCTTCGGCGAACTCGGGGGCGTAGGAGTAGCCGAGCTGGCAGCAGTACAGGCCGGACAGGCCGTCTATGTAGCGCCGGCCGTCGGCGTCGTCGACGTACGGGCCCTCGCCGCGCTGGACGACGAAGAGGTTCTCTCCCTCGGGGCCGAGTGAGCCGTTGGGAGTCATGTTGAGCAGGAGGTGTCTGGCCGCGGTGGCGGACAGGCCCCCGGTGGGGGTGCGGGTGCTGGTGCGGGTGCTGGTGCTGGTGCTGGTGCTGGTGCTGGTGGTCATGATGCGGTCTCACTTCCGGCGGACAGGCCCAGTCCGGGTTCTGCGGGCAGCAGGCCGTCCTGCTTGCCGGAGCCGCTGAGCTTGCGGACCACTCCGACCAGGGCGAGGGCCACGACGGCGACCGCGATGAGGATCGCGCTGACGGCGGTCACCGACGGGTCGACGTTGTACTGGAGGACGTTGAACACCTGCACGGGCAGGGTCGTGGTGTCCACGGAGGACAGGAACTGCGAGATGAAGAACTCGTCGAAGCTGGTGATGAAGGAGAAGATGCCGGCGGCGACCATGCCGGGCATGGCCAGCGGGAGGGTGATCCGCCGCCAGACGGTCAGCCGGCTCGCGCCCATGCTGGCCGCCGCGTCCTCCAGCCGTTCGTCGATGCCCTTCAGCGTGGCCATGAGGATCATCACGGCGATCGGTGAGGCGAGCACGGTGTGGCCCAGCGCGATGGCGATCGGGCTGCCGAGCATCGCGGCCGGCTCGAAGAGGAGGAACAGGCCGAGAGCGACGACGACTTGGGGAATCACCAGCGGGGCGAGGACCAGGCCGTAGACCGCCGAACGCAGCGGCAGTTCGCTGCGGACCAGCGCCGTGGCCGCGGTCATGCCCAGCACGAGCGAGAAGACCGTGGTCATGGCGGCGACCAGGGCGCTCAGGGAGAGCGCGGCCGGCCACTTGCTGCCCTCGACGAACAGCTGCTTGTACCAGCCGAACGTCCAGGCGGCCGGCGGGAAGTTGCCGAAGGCGTCCTTGCCGAAGGAGGTGACGACGATGACGACGATCGGCAGGGCCAGGAACACCAGGATCAGGGTCGCCAGCACCGCCAGGGTGATGCGGCCGGCGAGGGTGGAGCGGAGCTCGATCATGACGCCGTACCCCGATTCCGAAGGGCCTCGCCGGCCGACTTCAGCAGCCTGAGCAGCAGCAGTCCGGCGAAGGTGAGCAGCAGCAGGATGATGCCGAGTGCCGAGGCACCGTTCCACTCGTTCTGCTTCATGACCTGCTCGTCGATGAGCGAGGCGACCATCGTCTGCTTCTCGCCGCCCATCAGGGCGGGGGTGAGGTAGTAGCCGAGGCACAGGATGAAGGACAGGACGCCCGCGTTGACCAGGCCGGGGGCCACCAGGGGGACGTAGACGCGACGGAAGATGGTGATCCGTCCGGCGCCCATGCTGGCCGCGGCGGCCATGAGCCGGCGGTCGATGCCCTTCATGACCGCGTACAGCAGGAGCACGGTGTACGGCAGCATCACGGCGGTGGTGCCGATGACGACGCCGATCTCGTTGTAGAGCATCTGGAAGGGTGCGCCCGGGAAGTGAAGGTCCGTCAGGGTGTTGTTCACGACGCCGTTGTCACCGAGCAGGATGATCCAGCCGTAGGTGCGCACCAGCGCGCTGATGAAGTGCGGGACGACCACGACGAGCATCGCGAGGCCGGCCCACAGCGGCTTGAGCCGGGAGATCGCGGAGGCCAGTGTGAAGCCGACGACCAGGGCGAGCAGGGAGGTCTCGGCGGAGATCCGCAGGGTGGTGAGCAGGATCTCCAGGTTGGCGCCGCGGAAGGCGTCGGCGTACCAGTGCAGGGTGAAGCCGCCGCTGTCGCCCTTGAGGCTCAGCATCAGCGTGCTGAAGATCGGGTAGACGAAGAGGATCAGGAGGTAGACGACGACGGGTGTGGCGTTGAGCAGTCCGAAGCGGGTGCGCCGGTCGGACAGCGAAACGCGGGCGCGTCGCTTCTTGTGGGGCACAGGGGCGGTGGAGCTCGGTGCGGGAGCCAGCACGGCCATGGTTGTCACCCCCCGTTTTCCGGGTCGGGGAGCACGTCGGGGAAGACACTGACGTTGGCGGGGTCCGCGGTCAGGCCGACGCTCTCGCCGAGTGCGGGGGCGCGTCCGGCGGGCAGCTCCAGGCGTACGAGTTCGGTGGCCGCACCGCCGACGGGGCGGACGGTGACGCGGACGAGGGTGCCGACGTAGGTGACCGTCTCGACGGTCCCGGTACAGAACCCGTCGCCCGGTGGACACAGCGCGAGCCGGCC
The DNA here is from genome assembly GCF_059026085.1 of Streptomyces sp. a15. Classification (NCBI taxonomy): domain Bacteria; kingdom Bacillati; phylum Actinomycetota; class Actinomycetes; order Kitasatosporales; family Streptomycetaceae; genus Streptomyces; species Streptomyces sp. A15. The sequence goes on from NZ_JBWLKM010000007.1 coordinate 80,151, forward strand.
CGGCTGGACCGCTGCCCGCACCCGTGCGCCGTCCGGCACGGCCTGCGAGCGGGCCGTGATCAGACCGCCGGTGTCCAGCCGCACGAGGGTGTGCTCCGCCGACTGGTCCTCCAGGCGGCCCGGGAGGAAGTTGGCGGCGCCGAGGAAGTCGGCGACGAACGGGGTGCGGGGGCGCTCGAAGAGCTCCTGCGGGGTGTCGAACTGGTCGATCAGCCCGTCCCGCATGACCGCGATCCGGTCGGAGAGCACGAGGGCCTCCTCCTGGTCGTGCGTCACATAGATGACGGTCAGGCCGAGTTCCTGCTGGATGCGCTTGATCTCGGTCTGGAGCTGGTCGCGCAGCTTCTTGTCGAGGGCGCCGAGCGGCTCGTCCATGAGGATCACCGGCGGGCGGTAGACCAGCGCCCGGCACAGGGCGACGCGCTGCTGCTGGCCGCCGGAGAGCTCGCGCGGTCGCCTGCGGGCCATGGCCGACAGTCCGGCCATCTCCAGGGTCTCGCCGACCCGGCGGCGCAGCTCCGCCTTCGGTACGCCGCGCAGTTGCAGCGGGAAGGCGACGTTCTCCCACACCGTCATGTGCGGGAAGAGCAGGTACTGCTGGAAGACGAAGCCCAGGCCACGCTTCTGCGGGGCCAGGCGGGTCACGTCACGGCCGCCGACGACGATGCTGCCGGAGTCGGGCTCGCAGAACCCGGCGATCATCATCAGGGTGGTGGTCTTGCCGGAGCCGGAGGACCCCAGGAAGGTGACGAACTCGCCGGCGGCGATCTCCATGGAGACCTCGTCGACGGCGGTGACGCCGCCGTAGGTCTTGCGCAGTGCCTTCACTGACAAGGGCTTTCCGGTACCGGTCGCCGGCGCCGGCGCGGTCCGCGAGGGCATCAGGTCGATGTCAGGCATGCGTCCACTCCTGCCAGCGCTTGGACACGGCGTCCTGGTTCTTGATCCACCACTCGACGTCCAGGTCGAAGCCGGTCTCCAGGTGCTCGGGGGAGCTGGCCAGGTTCGCGGCGGTCGCGGTGGAGAGCTTCTTGTAGGCGGCGGGCACCGACGGGGCCATCGGGTAGATCTCGGCGTAGGCGGCCTGCACCTCGGGCCGCAGTGCGAAGTCGATGAGCTGGTAGGCGGCGTCGAGGTTGTCGGTGCCCTTGGGGATGCCCCACGCGTTGCTCTGCCGGCGGGCACCGTTCCACTGGTAGGCGAGCGGGGCGCCGCCCTTGATCAGCGCGTCGAGGCGGCCGTGCCACACGCTGGAGGCGACGACCTCCTTGCGGCCCAGCAACACGCCGGGCAGGGCGCCGGTGTCCCAGAACTTCCGGACGGAGCCCTTGATCTCGTCGAGGACCCTGAAGGCCCGGTCCACGTCGAGCGGGTACAGCTTGTCCAGCGGCACGCCGTCGGCGAGGAGGGCGAACTCCAGCTCTGGGTAGTCGGCGTCCAGCGCCTGGAGGGCGCGGTTGCCCTTGAACGATCCGGTGTTCCAGAAGTCGGCCCAGGAGGAAGGTTTCTTCCCCCCAAATGCGTCCGTTCGGTACGCCATCACGCTGGCCCAGTAGTTCTTGCCGACCGCGTTGGAGGTCACGAGGGACTTGGCGATGCCGGAGTTCTTGAAGTTCTTCAGCCGGTCGAAGTCCAGCTCCTCGCTGGCGCCCTCCCTCTTGAAGAGGATGTAGTCGGCCATCGAGTCGTCGATCACGTCGAACTGCGGGCGGCCCTGCTTGATCTGGGCCAGCATCTGGGCGTAGGCGATGTTGACCACCTTGACCTGGATGCCGGTCTCCTTGGTGAACGGCTCGTAGATGGCCTTCTGGTTGGCCTCGCCGTAGGTGCCGCCGCTGTCGCGGACGACGAGCGTCTTGGAGCTCTTGCCGCCGCTGCCGACGGAGCGGCTGCTGCCGGTGCCGCAGGCGGTGAGCGAGGTCGCGGCGATGCCTGCGGCGACGCCGCCGACTCCGCGAAGGAACACTCTGCGGTCTATCCGAACATCTTTCACCGGGGACTCCTGAGGGTGCGGTACGAGGGGAGAAAGGAGGGGATGTGCGCGGGGGGTGCGGGCTGGTGCGGTTTCTCGTTCTTGCCGTGCGGGGGGCTTTGGGGGGTGGGGGTCAGTGGCCGGGGTCCCGCGGCGCGGGGGCGGCGATGGCGGCCAGTTCGGCACCGGGGGTGACGGTCAGGCCGCGCATGCCGTAGAAGATCCGCCCGGCGGCCGGGGCGTGGACCTTGTGCTCGGTGCCGTCGACCGGGTCGATGACGCGGCCGAGGAGCTGGCCGTCCGTCACGTCGTCGCCGGCGCCGAACTCCGGGTACCACAGGCCGGTCGCCTCGGAGGTGACACCGGCGGCCCAGACCCAGGCGCGGACGGCCGTGTCGTCCTGGGGCTTGGTCTCCAGGACGCCGAGCCGGCCCAGTACCCCGTAGAGACCGTCGACGAGACGACGGGCGGTGTCCGCGTCGCGTTCGCCGAGCTGGCCGGTCTCCACGAGGATCGCCGGGACGCCCTGGCGGGCGGCGGCCGCGTGACTGTTGCCGCCGTCGGCGTTGAATCCGAAGATGACGTCCTCGATGCCGAGGGCGCCGGCCATGTCCGCGGTCCTCGCGTCCAGTTCGGCCTCGCCGGTGAGGCGGTAGCCGACGAAGTTCTTCAGGACCTCGTCGATGCCGCCGGAGTGCAGGTCGACGTAGGCGTCGGCGCCGTCCACCAGGTTGGCGAACAGCCACGCCGCGAGACGCTCGGTGGGGCCGCCCTCCGGGTCGCCCGGGAACACGCGGTTGATGTTCACGCCGTCGACGGGGGAGATGCCGAGGCGTCCCTGGTAGACGGCCGGGGGGTTGGCGACGGGGCAGATGACGACCTGGCCGTGCACCTCGCCGGGCTCCAGAAGGGCGGCGAGCCGGGTGGCCGCGTCGATGCCGCTGAACTCGCCGCCGTGCACACCGGCCGTGATGAGGACGCGGGGACCGGGCTGGGTGCCGTTGACGAGGGTGAGCGGGATGTCGACGGTGAGGGTGCCGAGGTCGACGGGCAGGGTGCCGCGGGTCTTGCTGCCGGGCTCGGCGCTGAGCGTGCCGACGAAGAGGGGGGTGTTCGTGGTCATCGTCGTTACGCTTCCGTCCGGTCTAGGGTCGAGATGAAGTCGATGGGCTGCGGCGAGGCGCCGTCGAGCGCCAGGTCGGCCGCGATGTCGCCGAAGGCGGGCGAGAGCTTGAAACCGTGGCCGGAGAACCCGGCAAGCAGGACAATATGCTCATTCCCCTGACCGCCCGGCAGCGGTCCGACCAGTGGACGGCTGCTCTCGGTGTAGCCCTCCATGTAGACGGAGAGCCGGGTCGGGTCGGGGTTCAGGTCCGGCATGTACCGGCCGATGAGCTCCGTGAAGATCTCCAGCTCCTCCGGCTGCACGGTCCGGTCCAGCTGGTTGGGGTCGCCGGCGGGGCGGTGCAGGGCACGGGACAGGCCGAGCTTGACGGAGACACCGTCCGGGGAGGGCAGGCCGTAGCAGTGGGTCGGGGCCGTGCGGATGAAGGCCGGGCGCTCCTCCCCGAACCAGGCGTCCGTGGCGGGCACGTACCAGGCGCTGATCAGCCGGCGGATGTCCACCTCCCACGGCAGGTCCGGCAGCAGGTCGTTCACCCACGGGCCGGGGGTGACGACGGCGGTGTCGAAGTGCTCGCTGCCCGCGTCGGTGCGGATCTCGACACCGTTCGCGACGGGCACGATCTCGCGGACCGTGGTGTAGCGGTGGATGCGGGCGCCGAGCTCTTCGGCGCGGCGGGCGGCGGTCTGGATCGTCAGCTCGGGCCGGATGAAGCCCGCGCGGCGGTCGAGTACGGCCGCGTCGCCGTCCTCGATCCGAAACTGCGGGAAGCGCTTGGCGAGCGCCTCGGCGTCGAGGACCTCGTGGTCCAGGCCGTGCTCGGCGATGGACTCGAGGACCGTGGCCATCTGCTGGTGCCCGGTCGGCCCCATCAGCAGGCAGCCGGTCAGCCGGCGCAGTTCCCGGCCGGTGTCCTGCTGGAGCTGCCCCCACAGGGCGTCGGCGTGCTTGAGCAGCGGGACGTACCGGGAGTCCTCGAAGTGCGCGCTGCGGAAGATCCGGGTCTCGCCGCCGGCCGCGCTGCGGTCGTGGCCCGGGGCGAAGCGGTCGTACCCGACGACCTCGGCTCCGCGGGCGGCCAGCCGCCAGGCGGCCTGACTGCCCATCGTTCCGACGCCTACGACGGCGACGCGCTTCTTGGCAGACACGAGGGGTTCCTTTCGTCTCCCGGGGCGGGGATGCTGAACGCCCGGTTTGCGGACTCTCGGATTCCGGAGGGACTGCGGCGATGGGCCGAGGGCCGCGCCTGCACTGTCCGGGGAAGGGGCTCCAGCTGCTTCTCGCTGGCGCATGCCACATTGTGGAACGGTGTGCTAGAATCTGGCACGAGAATGACAGCCACTTAGAGGGGAGTCAAGAGGGTGTCGGCCAGAAATCTTCAGGATTAACAGGGGGAAACCGGATGGAAATGAAGAGCGTGACCAGGTCGCTGCGCATCCTGGAAGCGGTCGCCCAGCACCAACCGGTGACCGTGGGCGAACTGACCAAGATTTTCGGACTGCCCAAGTCGACCGTGCAGCGCACCCTGGTCTCCCTGGCCGAAGCCGGCTGGCTGCGCGCCAACCGCAAGGACACCACCCGCTGGGAGATCGGCGCCCGCGTCCTCGCCGTACGCCCCGCCGCCCTCCAGGGATCCAGCCTCTACGCCGCCGCCCGCGAACCCATGGTCCGCCTCCGCGACACGGTGAACGAGACCATCCACCTCTCCGTACCGGACGCCTTGCAGTGCATGGTCGTCGTCGACCGCGTGGACTGCGACCAGGCGGTACGGACGTTCTACGGCATCGGCGACACCTCGCCCCTGCACGCCACCGCCACAGGGCGAGCGATCCTGGCGCATCTGCCGAGGGCGGACGTCGACGAACTCATCGACCATGGCCTGGAGCGCTTCAGCGACTCCACTCCGACCGATTCCGCCGGACTGCGGGCCGAACTGGACCGCGTGCGGGCGGACGGTTACTCAGTGAATCTCAACCAGTACCGGCCGGACGTGTGCGCGGTGGCCGCGGCCATCCTGGACGAGGACGGCACGCCGCTCGCGGCGGTCGCCGTTTCGATGCCCGACTCCCGGTACGACCCGGACCGGCTGCCCAGGTGGGGCCGCCTCGTCGCCGACACGGCGGCGGAGATCGCGGCGCGCCGCCTGGGTGCCTGAGGCCGGAACGCGCTGCCTGGCCCAGTGAGCACGGGGCCAGGCAGCCGCGCCGCGACCGGGGCGGCCCGTCAGACGCCGGCCGGCAGCCGGCGCGAAGGTCAGCGGAGCCCGCGCGCCGCGTACTCCTTCTGGACCACCTCGGAGAGCGCCGCGACGAAGCGGTCGAGCTCGTCCTTCCGCATGTAGATGCCCGGTGACACGCGGAGCCCCCGCAGCTGCCGTACCTCGCGGTACTTCGTATGGACCTGGTGGGTCTCTCTCAGCTCCCGCTCCACGGCCCTGTTGTCCAGGTGGTCGATCGAGAAGAGGGTGACAGCGCCCAGGTTCTCGGTGTCCAGTGGGGTGTGCAGCCGGAATCCGGGAATGTCCCGGGCGAGATCCACCCAGTGACGGGTCAGCTCCCGCAGCCGCGTGTGAATCCTCTGGACGCCGATCTCCTGGTGGAGCCGTGCGGCCGGCGCAATCCCCGCCTGAAGGGCCGAGTTGTACGTGCCGAGATTCCAGTGGTCGAACTTGTCAATGCGCAACGGCGGCGGGTCGAAAGGGGCCAGCAGGGGCCAGGTGTCGTCGATCCGGTCCCGCCTGACCACGAGCATGCCGTTGCCCACCGGCGCGCCCATCCACTTGTGGAGGCTGGTGACGTAGTAGTCACAGCCGAGCTCGCGGAAGCTGACCGGCAGCTGGGCGAAGATCTGAGCGCCGTCGACGACGGTGAGGGTGCCGTTCTCCCTCGCCAGACGGCACAGCCGCTCGGCCGGCACGACCCGCCCCGTCCAGTGGTACATGTGCGTCAGTTGCAGCACCCGCGTGCGCGGGGTGAGGGCCGCGGTGTACGCCGCCACGACATCGTCGTCGCTGTCCATCAGATCGAATTCGGCCGTCACCACCTCGATCCCCTCGCGTTCCTGCCGCTGCCGCCAGGCCGCGAGCACGCTCGGGTAGTCCCACGCCGACACCACGACCTGGTCGCCCGCCGACAGCGGAATACCGAAGATCGCCGTGCACAGTCCTTCAGTGGAGTTGCGGTTGAGCGCGATCTCGTCGGGCTCGCAGTCGATCAGTTGCGCCAGTAGCGCCTTGGCGTCGGGGAGCGCGGGATCGAGCTTCTGCCACATGGTGACGTCGGGGTTGTGGCTGACCAACCGGTAGGCATCGATCGCCGCCTGCTCCACGACCAACGGCGGCGGGCTCACGGCCGCGTTGTTCAGGTTCAGCAACGGGCGCTGCTCCGGATAGGCCGCACGAACGCGTTCCCAGAAGTCGTCGCCGGCGGGATCAGTACTGCCCATGGGGGCACCTCCATGTCATTGGACACCGCGAGGTACATGCTCACCGAGGAACTCCTCGGTGAGCGACGCAAACGTTCACGCCGCGCGACTGTGCCACATTGTGGAATGACGTGCTAGAATACGGCATGACAATGGCAGTCGTCCGGGAGGGAGTCAAGAGGGTGTCGTCCGGATATTTCGAGGACCAACGGGGGGAAACCGGATGGAAATGAAGAGCGTGACCAGGTCGTTGCGCATCCTGGAAGCGGTCGCCCAGCACCAACCGGTGACCGTGGGCGAACTGACCAAGATTTTCGGACTGCCCAAGTCGACCGTGCAGCGCACCCTGGTCTCCCTGGCCGAAGCCGGCTGGCTGCGCGCCAACCGCAAGGACACCACCCGCTGGGAGATCGGCGCCCGCGTCCTCGCCGTACGCCCCGCCGCCCTCCAGGGATCCAGCCTCTACGCCGCCGCCCGCGAACCCATGGTCCGCCTCCGCGACACGGTGAACGAGACCATCCACCTCTGCGTACCGGACGCCTTGCAGTGCATGGTCGTCGTCGACCGCGTGGACTGCGACCACGCCGTGCGGACCTACCACGCCATCGGCGACACCTCACCCCTGCACGCCACCGCCACCGGACACGCCGTCCTCGCGCATGTGCCGAAGGCGGACATCGACGAGATCGTCACCCGTGGACTGGAGAGCTACAGCGACTCCACCCCCACCGACCCCGCGGAACTGCGCGCCGAACTGCGCCGCGTCCGTAGCGACGGCTACGCCGTGAACCGCAACCAGTACCTGCCCGGTGTCTGTGCCATCGCCGCGCCCGTCCTGGACGGCGACGGCACGCCGCTCGCGGCGGTGGCCGTCTCCCTGCCCGACTCCCGCTTCGCTCATGACCGGCTGCCCGAGCTGGGCCGGCTGGTCGCCGACACCGCGGCGGAGATCACCGCTCGCCGTCTGGGCTGACAGTGGCTCCCCCTGCGGGCCCTCGTCGGCGCGGGGGGCGGGCGTCGCCCCGGCGCCGCGCTCCGTTCGCGTGGGGCGGAGCCGAAGGACTGCTGATCCCCGAACCTTCAGCACCGGACGGTACGCAAGAGCTGACGGTACGCACGAGCTTGCGCCTGGGCGCTGCACCCGGCAGCGGAGACGGCCCCACACCGGGTGGCGTCGGCCAAGGACACCGCACCTGCCGGTGCCGAGGAGGCAAGGCCGTCTGCCCCGTGCCCGGTCAGCAAAGGAGCGACCGGGCACGGGGCGGCCCGCGCGGAGCGCGATGGGGCGTATGTCAGGGCAGGACTACCGCCGTCATCGCACAGGCACCGCGAGGTACTGGTACTCCAGGAACTCGTCGATCCCGACCCGGCCGCCCTCGCGGCCGAGCCCGGACTGCTTGACGCCGCCGAAGGGCGCGGCCGGGTTGGAGACGAGGCCCGTGTTGAGGCCGACCATGCCGACCTCCAGGCGCTCACTCACCCGCAGCGCTCGGTCGAGGCCCTCGGTGAAGACGTAGCCGACCAGTCCCCAGGGGGTGTCGTTGGCCCGGCGCAGGACCTCGTCCTCGTCGTCGAAGGTGAGGATCGCCGCGACCGGGCCGAAGATCTCCGTGTCCATCAGGCGGCTCTCGGCGTCGACGTCGGCGAGCACGGTAGGCGGGTAGAAGCAGCCCGGCCCTTCGGGCGTACGGCCGCCGACGAGCACCCGGGCGCCGCGCTCCACCGCGTCGGCGACCAGCTCCTCGACCTTGGCACGGCCGGTCCTGTCGATCAGCGGGCCGACGTCGACCCCGGCCCGGGTGCCGGGACCCACCACGAGCGCGCCCATGCGTTCCGACAGGCGCCGCCCGAACTCCTCCGCCACCGACCGGTGGATGAAGAAGCGGTTGGCGGCGGTGCACGCCTCGCCCATGTTGCGCATCTTGGCGAGCATCGCGCCGTCGACAGCCTTGTCGAGGTCGGCGTCCTCGAAGACGATGAACGGCGCGTTGCCGCCCAGCTCCATCGAGGTCCGTACGACCGCTTCCGCGCTCTGGGCCAGCAGCAGTCGTCCGACGGCCGTGGAGCCGGTGAAGGAAAGCTTGCGAATCCGCCCGCCGCGCAGGAGCGGTTCGCACACCTCCCCCGCACGGGAAGTGGTGACGACGTTCAGTACGCCGTCCGGCAGCCCGGCCTCCTTGAGGATCGCGGCGAGGGCCAGGCTGGAGAGCGGGGTCTGGGGGGCCGGCTTGAGGATCATCGTGCAGCCCGCCGCGATGGCGGGGCCGATCTTGCGGGTGCCCATGGCGAGCGGGAAGTTCCACGGGGTGATCAGCAGACAGGGGCCGACCGGGCGGCGGGAGAGCAGCATGCGGTTGCGGCCGTCGGGCAGAACACCACCGCCGCCGTCGATGCGCACGGCCTCCTCGGAGAACCAGCGGAAGAACTCCGCCGCGTACGCCACCTCTCCCCGGGCCTCGGCGAGCGGCTTGCCCATCTCGGACGTCATCAGGTGGGCGAGCTCGTCGGTGCGCTCGATGATGATCTCGTAGGCGCGGCGCAGGATCTCGCTGCGGGCCCGCGGTGCCGTACGCGCCCATCCCTCCTGCGCCCGGACAGCCGCCTCCTCCGCGAGCCGGGCGTCCTTGGGGCCGGCGTCGGCGACGTGGGCGATGATCTCGCCGGTCGCGGGGTCGTCGACGGGGAGGGTGGCGCCGTCCGCGGCGTCCACCCAGGCGCCGCCGATGAACAACTGCGTGGGGGTGTCGGTCATGGTGTCTCTCCTGGTCGGTCGGCGGCGGGGTCGAGGAGTTCCGCGAGGTGCAGGGCGCGGACGTCCCGGTCTCCGGCGAGGTGGTCGATCTGGGTGGCGCAGCTGAAGCCGTCGGCCACGACGGCGGTCCGCGTGTCGTCCGGTGCCGTCTCGTCGATGCCGTCGAGGCGGGGTGTGAGGGCCAGGCCGGCGACGGCCATCGAGGTGTCGTAGTGCTGTTCCTCGAAGCCGAAGTTCCCGGCGAGTCCGCAGCAGCCCTCGGCCTCGTCGACCTTGCGGACACCGAGCCGACGCAGCAGGTCGGCGGGGCGGCGGCCCTTGAAGGTGGCGTACTCGTGGCAGTGGGTCTGCAGGACGACGTTCTCGGGCAGCGGCGGCGGGGTCCAGCCCGGTTCCGCGAGGTCGGTGAGGGCGCCGGCGAAGGTGTGGACGCGGTCCGCGACGCGCCGGGCGGCATCGGTGTCGAGGAGTTCGGGCACGTCCCGCTTCAACGCGGCGGCGCAGCTGGGCTCGGCCACGATGATGGGCCGCTCGTCGCCGTTGTCCAGGTGGGCGACCGTACGGGCCATGATGCGGCGGGCCACCGACAGCTGGCCGGTGCTCACCCAGGTCAGACCGCAGCACAGGCCGTCCTCGGCCGTGCTGCAGATACCCGCGTCGGCGAGGACGCGACTGGCGGCACCCGCCACGTGCGGGCGGAAGGCACGGGTGAAGCTGTCGACGAAGAGCAGGGCCTTCGCCGGTTCTTCCGGCTTCGCCGCGCGCAGGACCTTGCGCAGCGTGCGGCGGGAGGCGAAGGCCGGGATTCTGCGCTGCGTGGTCACGCCTCCCAGTCGGGCGAGCAGCTTGCCGACCGGCCCGCGCAGCAGCGCGTTGACCGGGCGGGCCGCGAAACCCGCGAGGGCGGAGGTCAGCGGCAGCCAGCCCAGGGAGTAGTGGGAGCGGGGGCGGAGCCTGCCCTTGTAGTGGTGGTGCAGGAACTCGGCCTTGTACGTGGCCATGTCGACGCCGACGGGGCAGTCGCTGGAGCACGCCTTGCAGGACAGGCACAGATCGAGGGCGTCCTTGACCTCGGTCGAGCGCCAGCCGTCCTTCACGGTCTCGCCGCGCACCATCTCCTGGAGCATGCGGGCCCGGCCCCGGGTGGAGTCGTTCTCCTCCCCCGTCGCCCGGTAGCTGGGACACATCACCCCGCCCGCGTCACTGCGACATCGGCCGACGCCGACACAGCGGCGGGCCGCGCCCGCGAAGCCGTCCTCGTCGTGCGGGAAGGCGAACTCCGTCGCGAGGGGCTGGATCTGGTGCAGTGCGAGGTCGGCGTCGAGCGGGGCGGGGGCGACGATGACGCCCGGGTTGAGCAGCCCTTCGGGGTCGAAGACCTTCTTGAAGGCGGCGAACGCCCGGATCATCCGGTGGCTGTACATGACCTCAAGCAGCTCACCGCGCGCCCGTCCGTCACCGTGCTCGCCGGACAGGGTTCCGCCGTGCGCGACGACCAGGGCTGCCGCCTCCTGGAGGAAGCGACGGGCCGCGTCACGGCCCTCGTCCGAAGCGAAGTCGAAGTCGATGCGTACGTGGACACAGCCGGCCCCGAAGTGCCCGTACATCACGCCGGTGAAGTCGTGGGACGCGAGCAGCTTGCGGAAGTCCCGCAGGTAGCCGGCCAGGTTCTCGGGCGCGACCGCCGAGTCCTCCCAGCCGGGCCAGGACTCCCCGCCGTCGACGAGACGGGCGGCCAGCCCGGCCCCGTCCTCGCGGACCCGCCACAGCGAGCGCCGCTCGGCCGCGCTCGCCACGACCCGGCCGCCGGTCATCCGCTCCTGGGCCTTGAGCACGTCGAGCAGCTCGGCCGCTCGGGTGTCCACCGTCGCCTGGTCGTCGCCGTCGAGTTCGACGTAGAGCCAGGCGCGTCCCTCGGGCAGTCCGGTGACCGAGTCGGGGCCGCGGCGGGCGCGCATGGTGGCGACGATCGCCTCGTCCATGCCCTCCACGGCGGTGGGGTTCCAGCGCAGGATCTCCGGGATGTCCTCGGCGGCGGCGACCACGTCGTCGTAGCCGAGGGTCAGCAGTGCCGAAGCCTGTGCGGTCGCCACCAGGCGGACCGTCGCCGCGGTGACGACCGCACAGGAGCCCTCGGTGCCCACCAGGGCGCGGGCCATGTCGAAGCCGCGCTCGGGCAGCAGGTGGTGCAGCTGGTAGCCGGACACCTGGCGCGGGATCTGGCCCAGCTCGGTGCGGATCGGCGCGAGGTCGGCGTCGATCAGGCGTCGTACGTCCGCTTCGAGGCGGGCGACGTGCTCCGCGTCGGCCGGGTCCACCGGGTGCAGCCCCGTGCGGTCGGCGACGGCCCGCACACCGTCGGCCGTCACGATCTCCAGGGCTTCGATGTGAGAGCTGGTCCGCCCGTGCCGCACCGACCGGTTGCCGCAGGCGTCGTTGCCGATCATCCCGCCGATGGTGCAGCGGCTGTGCGAGGACGGGTCGGGGCCGAAGGTGAGTCCGTGCAGCGCGGTCGCACCGCACAGCGCGTCAAGGACCACTCCGGCCTGGACCCGGGCGAGCCCGGCCGCCGGATCGATGTCCAGGATCCGGTTCATGTGCCGGGAGAAGTCCAGGACGACACCGGGCCCGACCGCGTTGCCGGCCATGCTGGTGCCGCCGCCCCGCGCGGTGACCGGAACGCCCGCCTCACGGCAGCTCCGCAGCACCGCGATCACGTCGGCGGTGGAGCGGGGGAACGCCACGGCCCGCGGCGGGATCCGGTAGTTGGAGGCGTCGTAGGCGTAGGGGCCGGTGCCCGGACCCGTCTCCACCCGCAGGCCCGGAGCGGACTCGGCCAGCCGGGCGGTCAGCCGCGCGAGGGCGTCGCTCATCGTGCCGACGCTCCTGAGGTTCCCGCCTCCACCGCGGTCGCCCACGCCTGGAGGCCCTCGTCCACCGCCGTCTCGTCGATGACCAGCGCCGGGATCATCCGTACGACCTGGTTCCAGGCCCCGCACAGCAGCAGGAGCAGTCCCTCGTCGACGGCGGCGCGCTGCACGCGGGCGGCGGTCTCGGGGTCGGGGCTGCCGTCCTCGGTGACGAACTCGGTGGCCAGCATCAGCCCGAGGCCCCGCACGTCGCCGATGCCCGGGGTCCGGTCGGCCACCGCCTCCAGACCGGTGCGCAGCCGTGCGCCCATCGCGTCGGCGTTCTCGACGAGCTTCTCGTCGCGTACGACGTCGAGGGTGGCGCAGGCCGCGGCGCAGGCGACCGCGTTGGCACCGTAGGTTCCGCCCTGCGAGCCGGGCCACGCCTTGGTCATCAGTTCCTCCGAGGCCGCGATGCCGGACAGCGGGAAGCCGCTGGCCAGGCCCTTCGCGGTGACGAGGATGTCGGGCGTGACGCCGAAGTGGTCGTGGCCCCAGAACCGGCCGGTCCGGCCCACGCCGGTCTGCACCTCGTCGAGGATCAGCAGGAAACCGTGGCGGTCCGCCCGCTCCCGCAGTCCCTGGACGAAGGCACGGGTCGCGGGGACGTAGCCGCCCTCCCCGAGCACCGGCTCGACGATGATCGCGGCAGTGTCGGCGGGCGAGGAGATCGTCTGGAGCGTGTAGTCCAGCTCCTGGAGGGCGAAGCGGGTGGCCGCCTCCTCGTCCCAGCCGTAGCGGTAGGCCGTCGGGAACGGGGTGACGACCACACCGCTCATCAGCGGGGAGAAGCCGGAGCGGAAGCGGGTGCCCGAGGTGGTCATGGAGGCGGCGGCGACCGTACGGCCGTGGAAGCCGCCGTGACAGACGATGACGTTCGGGCGGCCGGTCGCCTGGCGGGCCAGCCGCAGCGCGGACTCGACGGCCTCACTGCCGGAGTTGGCGAAGAACAGACTGTCCAGACCGGCCGGCAGCACCTCGCCGAGCTTCTCGACCAGTCGCTGCAGCGGCTGGTGCATGACCGTCGTGTACTGGCCGTGGACCAGCGTGCCCACCTGCTCCTGCGCCGCCGCCACGACCTTGGGGTGGCAGTGCCCGGTGCTGGTGACACCGATACCGGCGGTGAAGTCGAGGTAGCGGCGGCCGTCCTCGTCGAAGAGGTGGACGCCCTCGCCCCGCACCGCCGTCACGGGCGTGGCCTGGCGAAGGTGCGGCGACAGTGCGGTCATGTTCGTCTCCCGGCGTGGGTCGTCGGACTCTTGCGGTCCATCGAGCATCTCCGGAGCCCCTCCCGGAGCCAACGCGCGATCTGTCTGGTGGGGGCACAATGTTCGGACGTTGTGTCAAACGTGAGGTGGGAAGGCGGCTCGTAGCCCCGTCCGACCGAAGCGGAACATCTCTTGCGCAGGTCAGCGATGCTTGTCACAGTGGCCGGGCACTCAGGGAGACACCGTGAACGACAATCCCTCGACGGCCCGGCCGCCGGACACGGGCGACCGGGCCGGCGGTCCGCCCGGCCGTGTCCTCACCGTCGCGGACGTTCTGGCGCTGCCCGTCCTGGCCTCCGGACAGCCCCAGGTCGTCACCGGCGTGCCCCTCCTCGACCGTCCTGTGCGCTGGGTCCACATCACCGAGCTGACCGACCCCGCCTCCTTTCTCAAGGGCGGCGAACTCGTCCTGACCACCGGCATGCCGCTGCCCGACGACGCCGCGGGGGTGCGCCGCTACGTCGACGAACTCGCCGACGTGGACGCGGCGGCCCTGGTCATCGAACTCGTACGGCGTTACCACCGCCCGCCCGACGCCCTCGTCCACGCCTGTCGCGCCCGCGGTCTGCCCCTGATCACCCTGGCCAAGGACGTCAACTTCCTGGAGGTCACCCAGGTCGTGCACGCCCTCATCCTCGGCAACCAGGCCGAGGCGATGCGCCGCACCCAGCGCGTCCACGAGGCGTTCACCACCCTGACGCTGCGCGGCGCCGGGCCGGAGGACGTCATGCGCGCGGCGGCCGAGATGAGCGGCCACACGGTCGTCCTGGAGAACCTCGTCCATCAGGCACTGATCTGCGAACCCTCCGGCACCACCCTGGAGGAGGCACTCACCGGCTGGGAAGAGCGCTCCAGGGCCACTCCGCCCGGCCACCGCAGGAGTCGACTCGGCCCGGAAGGCTGGCTCACCGCACCGGTCGAATACCAGGGCGAACGCTGGGGCCGCGTGGCCATGCTGCCCGCCCCCACCACGGACACGTCCTCCGAGCGGGCCTTCGATCCGGAGCACGTGACGGTCCTGGAGAGAACGGCGATGGCCCTGACCGTCGCCCGCCTCATCCACCCCGTCCCCTGGGAACGCACCGCGCACCGCAACGCCCTGCGCGATCTCGTCGAGCAGCGCCACCGCTCCCGCGAAGACGCCCATGCCCGCCTGGCCGCACTGGGCCTGCCCACCGTGAACAGCCGCTTCCTCACCGTCCTGGTCGACCTTCCCGCGAAGGACTCCCCAGCGAACGCGGAGACCCGCCTGTCCCAGGTCCTCCACACGACGGGAATCCCGGCACTCATCGGCGAACTCACCCCCGGCCGCCTGGGGGTACTGCTCGCGCTGAGCCCGACGCATCCCTGGCAGCCCGCGGTCGAACGGCTGAGCCGCGCCGCGCTCGACTTTTCCCCGCAGGCCGTGGTGAGCGTCGGCTCCGAGGTCGACGACCTCACTGCCGCCCCCCGTTCCTTCCACCAGGCAACCCGTGTGGCCGAGGCCACCCCGCCCGGCCAGCCTCTCCCCCAGGGCCGCTCCTTCCACGAGCTCGCCGACGTCGACCTGCGCCGCCTGCTGTACGCGCTCCGCGCGGACACCCGGATCCAGGACTACGCCGAACACCGACTCGGCCGGCTTCTTGACCACGACACCCGACAGGGCACCGACCTGTTGACGACCCTGCGCCACTACCTCGACGCCGCCGGCAACAAGACCAGCGCCGCCCGCCGCGGCGGCCTGTCCCGTGAGACGTTCTACCAACGCCTGCGCACGATCGAGCGCCTGCTGGACTGTGACCTCGAATCCGGCGAACAGCGCACCGAACTGCATGTGGCCCTCACGGCTCTCGACATGCTGCGAGCCCGCTGACGGCTCCGAGAGACCTCGGCACCTTCAGCGCCGGCTGTCGACGCAATCGACGGCTCACATCCCGCTGGGCGGCGACACCACGGGCGCGAACATGCCGAATCGTGTCGGAGTGCACGGGACACAGGCGGGGCACCGGGGGTCCAGGACCGGGTGGGCGGTGCGCAGTCCGTGCCGGATGAAGCGAACCACATCGAGCCGCCTCCGCCCCGAGTTGCTCGGCCGCCGCTGAAACTTCCGCCGTACGCTCCTGCAACGGCACCCTTCCGACCAGTTCCCGCTTCCAAGGTTCGGACATCCGTCACACACTCGGTAGCGTGGAGACCGTGACTGAAGGTGAAGTCGGAAACCGAGGGCCTCACGCCCGAGAGACGGCGACGAGCTCAATCTCTCGGTCAACACCGTGCATTCCTGTCTGCGAGAGATGATGCACGAGCTCGCCGCCCGCAACCGGGCCCAACTGATCGCCAACGCCCGCACTCACGGCCTGTTGTGAGGTGTACGTCGGTGCGGAGGTCCTGCGTGGGGTTCGAAAGTTTCAGTGCCCGTGCGAGGTGGTGGCCGGTCACCCGCCGTCTGTACCGTTGACCAGGCAAGTCGTGGTGCCTCAAAGCCCACGGAAACCGGACCTGGCACGGTTCTAAGAGGGGTCGGACATCACATGCGTTTTCGGGAACTCGGCCGCACTGGGCTCACCGTGTCAGAGATCGGCTACGGGGCCTGGGGGCTGGGCCAGGGGGCCTGGGTCGGTGCCGACGACGACTCCGGCGTGCGTGCCCTGCGCCGCGCCATCGACCTGGGCGTCACCTTCATCGACACCGCCAGAGCTTATGACCGCAGTGAGAGCATCGTCGGCCGTGCGCTCAAGGAGCTCCCCGGCGGGGGTGACGGCGTGCACGTGGCGACGAAGGTCGGGCCGAAGGTGCACGTCTCCCTGTCGCCCAGCGGGCTCCACCCCGACGAGGCGTTCCCCGGCTCGCACCTGCGCGAGAGCCTGGAGACCAGCCTGCGCGAACTGGGCCGCGACCACGTCGACCTCCTCCAACTGCACACCTGGGAAGACGAGTGGACCGGCCGCGGCGACTGGCTGGAGACGGTGGACGCCCTCAAGCAGGAGGGCAAGATCAGGTCCTTCGGGATCTCCGTCAAGGACCATCAGCCCGAGAACGTGCTCGCAGTGCTGCGGACCGGCGTCCTGGACACGGTCCAGGTCATCTACAACGTCTTCGAACAGGCCCCGTCCGACGCCCTGCTGCCGGCCTGCGCGGAGCACGGCGTCGGTGTGATCGTCCGGGTCGCACTCGACGAAGGCTCCCTCACCGGCTCGATCCGGAGGGGCGTCACCTTCCCGGAGGGCGACTGGCGCAACTGGTACTTCAGGGACGACCGGCCCGACCAGGTCGAGAAGCGCGTGGACGCGATCCTCGCCGACCTGGGGATCGATGTCGAGGAACTCCCGTCCACCGCCCTGCGCTTCGCCCTCGCCGGGCAGGCGGTCTCCACCGTCATCGTCGGGATGCGCTCACTGCGGAACGTGGAACGCAACGCGGTGATCGCCGACGCACCGCCGCTGACCGCCGGGGAGCTCACGCTGCTGGCCAGGCACCGCTGGTCGAAGAACTTCTACAGCTGATCCCTTCCCCCGCCCTCGGCTGTAGCCCAGGCCGTTCACGAGAACGAGGATGCGTCGTCCTGGGCGGCCAGGGACGGCACCCACACTCTGGCACACACGCTCGCCGTCGGGGACGGCCGGAGATGTCAGGAGGTTCCGCTCCGGGTGCGGCCGCCGCTTCTGTACTCCCCTCCCGCGGTGTTCCGCCCGCCATGGATGCGAACCCGTGGGGAGCAAGTCTCGCGGCCCGTATGAAGGGCGCAGGGGCCTTCGGAGTGGTTGCGGTGAGCGGCACACCGTGGAGACACCGAAGCGTCAGGGAGTCAGAGTTCGATCAGCCCGCGGCGGGCGGCTTCGGAGACCGTACTCGCCCTGTTCTCGGTTCCGAGCTTCCGGTGGATGCGTACGAGGCGGGTCTTGATCGTCGCCTCGCTGAGGGACAGCGCGGCGGCGACTTTCCGGTTGCTGTGTCCTTGGGCGAGCAGTCGTATGACCTCGGTCTCCCGCTCACTCACCGCCGCCTCCGGCTCGCAGACGTGTCCGACCAACCGCTCGGCAGCCTCAGGGGCGAGAACGTGCCTCCGGTGGCCGCGGCACGCACGGCCCGGAACAGTTCCTCGGGCGGGCCCGCCTTGAGGATGTAGCCGCAGGCACCGGCCTCCATCGCCCGCACGACGTCGCCCTGGGCCCGGTAGCTCGTGAGCACGACGACCCGTACGCCGGGGACCGCTGCGATGATCCGCCGGGTCGCCTCGATGCCGTCCTCCCCTTCGCCTGTCCCTGCCCCGTCGGTCAGTCGGAGGTCCATCAGCACCACGTCGGGCCGGAGCCGCCCGGCGAGGCGCACAGCCTCCTGCCCGTCGCCGGTCTCGCCGACGACGGCGAAGCCCGGCTCGCCGTCGAGGAGGGCGAGCAGTCCCGCGCGGACGACGGCGTGGTCGTCCACGATCAGGATCCGGATCGTCGCGGGGGGGGTGGCTCGTTCATCGCGTGCTCGCTGTGACGGAGGCTTCCACGGGCAGAGTGGCCAGCACCCGGGTGCCACGTCCGGGCGCGCTGTCGACGGTCATCGTGCCGCCGCACGCGGCGAGCCGCTCCCGGCCCGCGATCAGTCCGTAACCGCGCCCGTCGCCGGCGTCGCCCCCATTCAGTGACGCGACGTCGAAACCCACGCCGTTGTCCCACACCTCCAACATGACCGCGCAGGCGTCTCGGCGGTCGAGCGTGACCCACACGTGGCCAACGCGTGTGCGTGCTCGCACGCGTTGGCCAGCATGCCCTGGGCCACGCGCAGCAGCTCCGCGGCCCGGTCCGGGGGCACACCGCGGGATTCGCCCAGTGTGCCGAAGGCGACCCGTGGCATTCGTGGGTGGCCACGCCGAGATGGTGCAACGTGCGCGATTGGGCGCCCTGCGCCCAGCCCAGCGGTCACGCCCGTGGAGTTGCGCAGGCCCTGCCCGCCTGCTCGTCGTCACCCGGACTTGCCCGCATGCCGAACAGGCAGCGCACCGGCTCTTGACACAGCCGCAAGGCCATGCAAGTTTTTTTATCGATACAAACATCCCACACCGGAGTACGCCCGTGCCCACTGCCTCCGCCTCCCCCACCGCCACCACCGCCACCGCCACCGCCACCGCGGTCATCAACCTCGACATCGAGGGCCCGAGGATCAGCCGCCACCTCTACGGTCATTTCGCCGAGCACCTCGGCCGCTGCATCTACGGCGGCTTCTGGGTGGGAGAGGACTCGTCGATCCCCAACGAGGGCGGTATCCGCCTCGACGTCGTGCAGGCCCTGCATGCGCTGAACATCCCCAACCTGCGCTGGCCCGGCGGCTGTTTCGCCGACGAGTACCACTGGAAGGACGGCATCGGTCTCAGGGACCAGCGGCCCCGGATGGTCAACACCCACTGGGGCAACGTCGAGGAGAACAACCACTTCGGCACCCACGAGTTCATGGCCCTGTGTGAACTGCTCGGCGCCGAGCCGTACATCAGCGGCAACATGGGCAGCGGCACCGTCCAGGAGATGAGCGAGTGGGTCGAGTACCTCACCCGGGACGGCGACAGCCCCATGGTGCGGCTGCGCAAGGCCAACGGCCGGGACGAGCCCTGGCGCGTGAAGTTCTGGGGCATCGGAAACGAGACGTGGGGCTGCGGCGGCAACATGCGCGCCGAGTACTCCGCCGACCTGTCCCGGCAGTACGCCACGTACTGCCGCGACCACGGCGACAACAAGCTCTACCGCATCGCCTCGGGCGCGTCCGACGCGGACTACAAGTGGACCGAGACGCTGATGCAGCAGATCAGCTGTTTCGGCTGCGAGGCCACGCCGAAGAACTTCTTCCAGGGCCTGTCCGTCCACTACTACACGATGGCCGGTCCCTGGGAGGCGAAGGGCAGCGCCACCGCCTTCGACACCGACGACTACTACCGCACGATGGTCTCGGCCCAGAAGATCGACCGTATCCTCACGGGCCACTCCGCCGTCATGGACTGCTACGACCCCGGCCGGAAGGTCGGCCTCGTCCTCGACGAGTGGGGCACCTGGTGGGACGTCGAACCGGGCACCAACCCCGGCTTCCTGTTCCAGCAGAACACGCTGCGCGACGCACTGGTGGCGAGCACGCACTTCGACATCTTCCACCGGCACGCCGAGCGCCTGTACATGGCCAACATCGCCCAGACCGTCAACGTCCTGCAGGCGATGGTCCTCACCGACGGCGACGCGCTGGTGCTGACCCCGACCTATCACGTGTTCGAGATGAACAAGGGCCACCAGGACGCCACCGCGCTCGACGTCCACCTGCGTACGGACAACGCCCGGCGCCGCGTCGGGGACGCCGAACTGGACACCCTCTCCGCCTCGGCCAGCGTCAAGGACGGGACGGTCCTCGTCTCGTTGTCCAACCTGGACGCGGAGGAACCCGTCGAGGTGACGCTCGACCTGCGCGGCGGGTCCATCGGGGAACCGACCGCCCGGCTGCTGACGGCCGACAGGCTCCAGGCCCACAACACCCCGGACGCGTCCGCAGCGGTAGCCCCGCAGCCCTTCAGTGCGCTGAAGGTCACCGACCAGGGTCTGGTCCTGACGCTGCCGCCGCACTCCTTCCTCACCGTTCAGGCCCCACTCGAGGTCTGACGGAGACGACGACACGGTCCCGGCCGTCCGAGACAGCGCAGCCGATGACGTGATCTTCGACCCCGCCCCGGATGCCTCCGCCGAAGACCGGCTGAACAGGCCCTTTGCGTCAACCCGCCCCGCTCCTTCACCGCCCTGCGCACCCGAACAGGAAGCGATCAGCCATGGCACGACCCGCCCGTCCGATCCCCGAACGCCGTCTGCGTCCTCCGATGGGCTGGAACAGCTGGGACTGCTTCGGGACGACCGTCACCGAGGACGAGGTCCTCGCCAACGCGGTCTTCATGAGTGGCCACATGCTGGCCCACGGGTGGGACACCGTCGTGGTGGACATCCAGTGGTACGAGCCCACGGCCCGCGCCCACGGCTACAACGCGGACGCCCCGCTGGTCCTCGACGGCCACGGCCGCCAACTACCGGCGCCGAACCGGTTCCCCTCAGCCGCGGAGGGCGCGGGATTCGGGCCGCTGGCCGAGCGCGTGCACCGACTCGGCCTGCGGTTCGGCCTGCACATCATGCGCGGCATCCCGCGCCGGGCCGTCGAGGCCCGCCTGCCCGTGATGGGTACGGACTTCACCGCCGACGAGGTCGCCGACACCAGCTCCGTCTGCCCCTGGAACTCCGACAACTACGGCCTGAACCACGACCACCCGGGCGCGCAGGCGTACTACGACTCCCAGGTCGCCCAGTTCGCCCGGTGGGGCGTCGACTTCATCAAGGCCGACGACATGCTCTTCCCCTACCACGAGCGGGAGATCTCCGCCTACGCCCGGGCCATCGCCCGCACCGGCCGGCCCATCGAGCTGAGCCTCTCCCCCGGCACCGACGTCTCCCTCGCCCACCTCGACCACCTGCGGGAGAACGCCACCATGTGGCGCGTGTGCGACGACCTGTGGGACCGGTGGGAGGACATCGAGGCCCAGTTCGCGCGCATGGCCCGCTGGGCACCGTGGCAGGGGACAGTGCCGATGAGCGGCTCCGCCGCGGGCGGCTGGGCGGACGCGGACATGCTGCCCCTCGGCCACATCGGCATCCGGGCCGAGCGGGGCGACGACCGGCTCTGCGCCCTCACCCACCCCGAGCAGGTCAGCCTGCTGACGCTGTGGCTGATCTCCCGCTCCCCGCTGATGATGGGCGGCGACCTGCCCACCAGCCCGCCGGAGACGATCGCACTGCTCACCAACGACGAAGCGCTCGCCGTCCTGTGGCACAGCACGGGCAACCGGGAAGTCCTCCGAGAGCGGGACCTCGTCCTGTGGACCGCCGGCGACACCGACGGCCGCACCCGCTACGCCGCCGTGTTCTCCTTGTCCGGCACCCCTGAGCGCGTCACCGTCCCGCTCGGATCCGTCGGCGCCCGCTCCGCCGACCACGTCCGGGAACTGTGGACCCGTACCAACATCCCGCACGACGGCCACCACCTGAGCGTCGACCTCCCCGCCCACGGCGCGGGCCTCTACCGCCTCACCCCGCCCGGCACCACCGGCTGAGCAGCGCGGGGGCCCTGCCTGTCACGAGGGAGGCAGGGCTGAGGTGTAATGGGTCACGGGTGGCGGACCCCACCGCAGACCGGGGGTGAACGTGGCGACGATCCAGGACGTGGCGAAGGCCGCCGGGGTTTCGGCGATGACCGTCTCCAACGTCATCAACGATCACCCGAACGTGCGCAGGGCGACGCGGGAGAAGGTCCTCGAAGCCATGGCCCGGCTCGACTACCGCGTCAACGTGGCCGCCCGCAATCTGCGCAAGGGACGGACCGGCACCATCGGTCTCGCCGTCCCCGAGGTGAACAGCCCGTACTACGGCCAGCTGGCCACCGCCATCATCACCGCGGCCAAGCGGCACGGCCTGAGGGTGAGCATCGAGCAGACCGGTGCGCTGCGCGAGAACGAGCTGGACGCGCTGTCCCTGTCGCGCAACCGGCTGTACGACGGACTCCTCCTCAGCACCGTGGGCATGGGGCCCGCCGACGTCGAGTGGCTCAAGGTGGACTACCCGGTGGTCATCCTGGGCGAGCGGATCTTCGGCGGTCCCGTGGACCACATCGCCATGCCCAATGTCGACGCGTCGCGAGCGGCCACTCGCCACCTGATCGAACAGGGCTGTCGGCGCATCGCGATCGTGTGCGGGGCGGTGGGCGAGGAAGTGGACGTGTCCAGCCTGCGTCACACCGGATACCGGCAGGCACTGGAGGGTGCCGGTCTGCCCGTGGATCCCGGTCTGACGCAGAACGTGGAGACGCTCACCCTGCGCGCGGGTGCGCGGCGCGCCCGGGAGATGGTGGAGAGCGGGCTCGACTTCGACGGCGTGTTCTGCGTGACGGACACCGTGGCGACGGGTGTACTGCGCGGCCTGGCCGACGTCGGCGTGCGGGTCCCGGAACAGGTCAAGGTGATCGGTTTCGACAACGTCGAGGAGAGCGAGTTCCTCGTCCCCTCACTGTCCACCGTCGATCCGGATCACGGCACGATGGCCGAACGGGCGGTCGCCCTCCTCGCCCGACGGATCGAACAGATTGAGCCCCCCGCGGACCGGGAGGAATTCGTCAGCCAGTTCTCCCTGGTGGTACGGGAGTCGACAGGCGGCTGACCGTACGGCGGGCCGGTTGTCCGGCGGGGCAGTCCATCGGACAGTCGAAGAGCGTCTCGCCGTCGGCGCGCCGGGCCATCAGGGACAGCCGCCACGCCCCGGTCCGCCGTGGACGCCGCCATGGTCGGCTCCGGCCCACCGACTCGCGCCCCCGAACTCCGCCGTCCACCCGCGCCGTACCAGTGCCCGCCCTGCCCGCAGCACGGCCGGGCCTGTCCCAGGAGTGCCGGGACCGGCCGCCGCGCAGACCGAGGCCGGAGTGGTCCTCGGCGAGGTCACCGGCCCCGCATCATGATCACCCAGGCCGACTACGCGTTCACCGGTGATGTCATGGCGCCGGCCGGCCGTGGCTCGGTCGGGGGCACGATCACGGAGGACGACCCAGTACGGTTGCCGGACCAGGTGCGGCCGAGCCCGGTCGCCGTTGCCTCCGCCAACGGCAAGGGGCGCACCCGGGCATTGCCACCACCTCGGTGGTCTTCCCGGGGCGCTCCGAGCCGGGCCGTGATCGTGTTCCCTGCGGGGAGGCCCTGCCCACGAGCGGTCAGGCACGCACCAGACGGATCATGTTCCAGGACATGGGTTCCAGTTCTGCGCGCAGGACTCCGCCGGTGAGGCTCGTGCCGGTCGCGGCGTGCGGGGTGACGCGGTCGGGCTGGTCCGCGGTGTTGGTGGCCTCCGGGTCGCCGTCACTCAGGACCAAGTGCTCCGCCAGCGTGTGGGCGTCGATGCCGCGCAGGTCGATCTCCAGCGGCAGGGCGTCGGTCTGGCTGCGGTTGACGGCGAAGACGGTGACGTCGCCGGTCTCGTCGTCCCTCACGGCGGTGGCGTGCAGCAGCGGCACCTCGCCGAACTTGGCGGTCGTGTACGTGGGGCTGTCCACCTCGACGCGCAGGACCCGGCCGCGGCCGTACCGGGAGGCCTGGGCGAAGGGGAAGAACGTGGTCTGGCGCCAGGCGGGGCCGCCCGGCTCGGTCATGATCGGCGCGATGACGTTGACGAGCTGGGCGAGCGAGGCGGAGGTGACCCGGTCGGCGTGCCGCAGCAGGGCGATGAGCATCGAGCCGAAGACCACGGCGTCGGTGACCGAGTAGTTGTCCTCCAGCAGCCGGGGAGCCTTGTCCCAGTCCGGCGGGGTGGCGGCCTCGCTGCGGCGGATGTACCAGACGTTCCACTCGTCGAAGGAGAGGTTGATCCGCTTCGTCGCCTTCAGCCGTGCGCGGACGTGGTCGCAGGTGGCGACGACCGACTCGATGAAGTGCTCCATGTCGACGGCACAGGCCAGGAAGGAGTCGCGGTCACCGTCGATCTCCTCGTAGTAGGCGTGCAGCGAGACGTAGTCGACCTGGTCGTAGGCGGCCTCCAGGACGGTCGCCTCCCAGGCGGCGAAGGTCTCTATGCCCGAGCCCGAACTGCCGCAGGCGACCAGCTCCAGGCCGGGATCGATCATCCGCATGGCGCGGGCGGTCTCGGCGGCGAGCCGCCCGTACTCCTCGGCCGTCTTGTGACCGATCTGCCAGGGGCCGTCCATCTCGTTGCCCAGGCACCACATCTTGATGCCGTACGGCTCCTTGTCGCCGTGGGCGATACGGCGGTCGGACAGCTCGGTTCCGCCCGGGTGGTTGCTGTACTCCAGCAGCTGCAGTGCCTCCGGCACCCCGCGGGTGCCGAGGTTGACGGCCATCATGGGTTCCACGTCGGTCTTGGCGCAGAAGTCCATGAACTCGCCGAGGCCGAACTCGTTGGTCTCGGTGGACCGCCAGGCCAGGTCCAGCCGGACCGGCCGCTCCTCGCGCGGTCCGACGCTGTCCTCCCAGCGGTAGCCGGACACGAAGTTGCCGCCCGGGTAGCGCACGGTGGTGATGCCCAGCTCGCGGACCAGGTCCAGGACGTCCTGGCGCAGGCCGGCGGCGTCGGCCGCCGGGTGGCCGGGCTCGTAGAGGCCGGTGTAGACGCAGCGGCCCATGTGCTCGACGAACGACCCGTACAGGCGCGGGGCGACGGGGCCGACGCCGAAGGCCGAGTCGAGGGTGAAGCGGGCGGGGGTGGTGTCGGGGTGGGACATGACTGCCTTTCAGAGCGTATGACGAGGGGGTGGACGGGGCGCGGGACAGACGGGGAGCCGGACTGAGCGGTCCCCGCCGCCGGGAGCGGCGGCTGCGCCCCGGGGTCAGAGGGCGAGCGCGCAGACGACGGAGGGAAGCTGTGCCACCGGGCCGGGCGCGTCGAGTGCACCCGTGTCCAGGACGCGCAGTGCCGCCAGGGTGCCGCTGTGCTGGTTGGCGACGAGCAGATGACCGTCGGTCAGGATCAGCCCTCGGGGCCAGGTACCGCCGCTGGGCACCTCGCCGATCGGCTGGAGATCGGTGCCGCTGATCCGGAAGGCGGCCACCGTCTCCGCGCCGCGGTTGGTCAGCCAGACGAAGCGTCCGCAGGGCGAGGCGACGATTCCGCCGGGCTGGTTGGCGATGTCACGGGCGCTGGTGGCCGGAACGCTGGAGAGAGCCGTCAGGGTGCCCTTCTCCGTGTCGTAGCCGTGGCAGGTGAGGGTCGATGACAGCTCGTCCGCGCTGAACACCAGTTCACCGCCGGGCGCGAAGGCGAGGTGACGGGGGCCTGATCCCGCGCGGAGCGGGTTCGTGGCGGTCCGCTCCAGGATTCCCGTCTCGGTGTCGAGTCGGTAGGTGAACACCGCGTCCGCCCCCAGGTCGGTGACGAGGACGAAGCGGCCCGCCGGGTCGACGAGGACCTGGTGGGCGTGGCTGCCGTCCTGCCGTCCGGTGACGGGGCCGGACCCGTCGTGGACCACGACGTCGGTCAGCTCCCGAATGCGCCCGTCCGGGTCGAGCCGGTGCACGGCCACGCTTCCGCGCAGGGTGTCGGTGCCGTAATGGGCGGTCAGCAGCCAGCCTCCGCCGGGGTGGACGGTGAGATGGCACGGGTTCGCGCCGCCGCTCGGGACCGGTTCTCCCATCGGCGTCAGGGCGTCGTCACCGTGCCGGGCGAAGGCGCTGACGGCTCCGGACTCGGTCTCGCCGGTGCTGTAGACGACGTCCAGCGAGGGATGCGCGGTCAGGAAGGAGGCGCCGCCGACGGGGATGGGTCCGAGCCGGGTGTCGGGCGTCAGGGAACCGGCCGCCGGATCGAAGCGCAGGGCGACGAGTCCGGCACCGTCGCCACCGGTGTCCGGCGTGTAGGAGCCGGTGACGACGAGGGTCGGTTCGGCGGATGAGCTGGTTGACATGGAAGTTCCTTGAGCGATGGGGGAGTTGAAAGCCTGCCGACCTACCGCGTCAGCGGACGATGTCGTCGTGATGGTCCAGCAGGGCGAGCTCGGCGCGTCGGGGCAGGCCCTCCCAGTCGCCGGTGGTGCTCACCGCGAAGGCGCCGACCAGGGCGGCCGTCCGCAGTCGCCGCTCCGGCGGTTCACCCGCGAGCAGTTCGGCCAGGTACCCGGCGGCGAACGCGTCCCCCGCCCCCACCGAGTCCTGTACGCGGACGGGCACGGCGGGCTGCCGGTACGGCTTCCCGTCGAGCAGCGCGAAAGCCCCTTCGGCGCCCATCTTGATGACGGCACCCCCGGGTCCCAAGTCGCAGATTCCCTCGGCGAGTTCCTCGGGGCTGTCGGCGCCGGGGACCACCAGCCGGGCTTCGTGCGGTCCCGCGAACACCAGGTCGCTGCGGCGCAGCAGGGGCAGCAGCGTGCGCCTGGCCTCCGCCTCACCCCACAACAGGGAGCGGAAGTTGACGTCCATGGAGACGAGTACGCCGGCGTCGATGGCGGTGTCCACCGCCCGGCGGACTGCAGCGGCGGGGCCCTCCCCCAGCGCAGGGGTGATCCCGGTGATGTGCAGGGCCGCCGCGCCGGCCACGACGTGTTCGGGTATGTCCTGCGGGGACAGCCGGGAACCGGCGGTGTTGGTGCGGTGGTAGTGCACCCGGCTGTGTGTGGAGGTCCGTCGCTCTTTCATCAACAGCGCGGTGGGCGCCGGGTCCCGGACGGCGACGGTCGTGACACCTTCGGCCCGCAGTTCGCGCAGGATCATCTCGCCGAGTCCGTCTTCGCCGACGCGGCCGATCCAGGTGGCCGACCCGCCGAGTCGGCTGACGCCGATGGCGACGTTCGACTCCGCTCCGGCGAGGCCGAGCCGCAGCGCGGCGCCCAGCCCGAGCGGACCGGGCTCCGCCGCCGCCAGGACGCCGAGGATTTCGCCGACCGTCACCAGGTACGGAGGCGAGTCCTTCCCGGGGCTGTTCACGAGCCGGCCTCCTCGGCCCGTTCGGCGGCGCCGACCGTTTCCAGCAGCACGCGCGTCCTTTCCGTGAGAGTCGTCAGGGCTTCCGCGGTCGGGTTCCGGTCCGCTCCCCGCAGCAGCGGGGAGCCGATGCCGACGGCGCGGGCTCCGGCGTCGAGGTAGTCCCGTGCCTGCGCGAGGTCGACGCCGCCGACGGCGATGAGGGGGATGTCCGGTAGCGGGGCGCGCAGTTGGCGCAGGTGTGCGGGGCCGCCGGTGCTCGCCGGGAAGAGCTTGACGGCGGCGGCGCCCGCCTGCCAGGCGGTGGACACCTCGGTGGGTGTCCAGGCGCCCGGATAACAGGGGGTACCGGAGTCCGCCGCCGTACGGATGACCTGGACGTCCACCACAGGGGCCACCAGGAATGCGGCTCCGGCGGCCCGTGCGTCCCGTGCCTGTGCCTCGGTGATCACGGTGCCGGCACCGACCGCCACGTCAGGTCCGAGCACGTCGCGGATACGGGCCAGGGCGTCGAGGGCCCCCGAGGTGGTGAGCGTGATCTCCAGGCAGGTGATGCCGCCGGCCGCGAGTGCCCGGGCCACGGCGGGCAGGCCCGAGGCGTCGGCCGACCTGAGGATGGCCATGACCCGGGTCCGGCCGAGCTGCGGGGTGAGGGCGGGACGCGCCGTCATGATGCGACCGCCCCGGCGGAGATTCCGGCGTCCTCATGCTGTCGCGCGGGCGCCGACGGCAGCGGGAGGACACGGGGCAGGGTGGCCGGGCACCGGGCATCGTGCGGAGCGCCGGCCGCCCGGGCCGTGCGCGGGTCGATGAAGGGGTGGGCGTTCACCATGACCGTGCGCCGGGCCCGCTCGGGACGGGACATGCCACCGGCCGGTCGGCCGCCGCGGGTCTGTCCTCGGCCCGGCGGGGGGTGCGCCGGGTCGGTCCGGAGCCTCCGGGTGTGAGTCATGGGGGAAGGTCCCTTCAACAACGGGAGTGGGGCGGTTACTTGAGTCCAGAGGTGGCGATGCCCGAGACGAAGCCACGCTGAACGATCAGGAAGAGCACGAGTACGGGTATGACGTACATCGCGGCGCCCGCGGCGACCAGGTTGGAGAGCGTGCCGCCCTGCTGGTTGACGTAGCTGGTGGCGAGTTTGACGGCGAGGGTGGTGCGGTCGTCGTCCAGCAGCAGGGCGGGCGCGACGAAGTCGCCCCAGGTCCAGCTGAAGGAGAGGATCAGGCTGGTGGCGATGACCGGCCATGACTGCGGCAGGAAGATCCGCAGGAAGATACGGATCTGTCCGCAGCCGTCGACGATCGCCGCCTCCTCCAGTTCCTTGGGCATGTTCGTGAAGAACTGCCGGAACAGGAAGATCAGATACGGGGCACCGCACAACCCCCACAGCACCCATGGCGCGTAGGTGTTCAGCAGATTGACCTTGGCGAAGAGCAGATAGGTGGGGATGAGGGTGAGGATCTGCGGCAGCATCATCGTCGACAGCAACACCCCGAAGATCACCCGCTTTCCCGGTGCTTCCAGCCGGGCGAAGCCGTATCCGGCCCAGGCCGAGGCAAGCGTCACCAGCACCGCGTAGATGCACGCGATCGTCAGCGAGTTGCGGGCGTAGCCGAGATAGTCGAAGAAGGTCAGGGCATGCTGGAAGTTGCCCAGGTTCGGGTCGTGCGGCCACCAGTGGATGGGCAGGGCGCGCAGCTCCGACGGGTCCTTGAACGCGGTGAGCACGAGCCAGCCGAAGGGGCTGAGGAAGAGGACGAGGACCCCTACCAGGAGCATGTAGGTGGCATTGCGCCGGCGAAACGTCATCGCGAGTCTCCGATCGTGCGCGGCTTGCTCTTCGCCCGCTCCGGTTCCACGGAGTAGAAGACCGCGCCCTTGCTCAGTTTGAAGACGAGGACGGTGACGGCGATGATGATCGCGAACAGCACCCACAGCAGCGCGGAGGCGTAGCCGTAACGCCCGTTGACGAAGTACTGGGCGAAGACGTGGATCATGAACAGGTAGTTGCTCTGCGGGATGGCCGAAACGCCTTTGAGGGTGGGGTCGAGCGAGATGAGCAGCGGTATGAAACTCTGCAGCGCCGCGATGATCCCGGTGATGACCTGGAAGAACAGCACCGGTGAGAGCAGCGGCAGAGTGATCCGGGTGAAGGACTGCCAGGAGCTGGCCCCGTCGATCCGTGCGGCCTCGTGCAGCTCCTTGGGTATGTCCTGCAGCCCCGCCAGCGAGATGATCATGACGTTGCCCACGCCCCACAGCGTCAGCGAGATCAGCACCCAGCGGGCGTACGGATCGACCAGCCAGGACACTCCGTTGATGTTGAGGAGGTCCAGGACACCGTTGGCCGCGCCCGAGTCACGGTCGAAGATCAGCTTGAAGGTGAGGGCCGCGCCGACCGGCGGCACCACGGCGGGCAGATACAGCAGCGTGCGGAAGAGTCCGCGGGCCTGTATCGGCTGGTTCACCAGCACCGCGAGGAACAGTCCCGCCACGATCGTCAGCGGCACCGTGATCGCGGTGAACAGCCCGGTACGGGCCAGGGAGGCCATCGTCTCCGGGTCGGAGAAGACCTCCCGGTAGTTGTCCAGGCCGACGAAGTGGGAGTTCTCGGAGAGCCCGTCGGAGTTGGTGAAGCTGAGCCACAGCGCGTACCCGAGCGGGAAGGCCGTCAGGGTGAGGAAACCCAGCACCCAGGGGCCGGTGAAGACGTAGAAGGCCCAGGCTCTGCGTGTCTGAAGTGAGCGCGGCCTGCGGCCCGGCCGGGGGGCCGCCGCCCGGGAGGGCGACGGCACGTCTGACCCGGCGTCGGGTCGGGCGAGCTGATGGGCGCTCACCCGAGGACCTTCTTGCCGTTGGTGATCTGCTCGTTCATGCGCTTGTTCAGCTCGTCGGCGACCTTGCCCGCGGAGGTGCCGGACTTGATCGCCTTCGGAAGCGTCTGGCTGACGACCCCTTCCAGTGCGCTGATCCGGGCGTACGGGCTGAAGGTCAGGATGGAGAAGTGGTCGAGCTCCTGCTGCTGAACCTCGAACGCCTGCTTCTGGAAGGGAGTGCCCTGCGGCATCTGCGGGCGCAGCGACTTCAGGGAGGGGATGCCCCAGCCGCTGGTCGCCCGTTCCTGGGCGGGCTTGCCGGCGAAGAACCACTCGAAGAACTTCCAGGCCGCGTCCTTGTTCTTGGACCCCTTGGGGATCCAGTAGCCGGTGGCCGCGTGGCAGGGGCTGACGCGGTTGCTGCCGAGCTGGGGCGCGGGAGCGAACCGTGAGACCTTGGCGAGCTTGGGGTCGCCGCCTATCAGGCCGCCGAACCAGTAGCCGTCACCGGCCATCGCCAGCCGGTTGGCCTGGTAGGTGGGCCCGTCCCAGCCGTCCGGGTTGGGGTTGGCGGGGTTCGGGCCGATGTCGGCCTTCGCGTACTTCAGGTACCACTTCAGGGCCTTGAGCGCCTCGGGGGAGGAGAAGTCGACGGAGGCCAGGTCCTCGGCGAACACGCTGCCGCCGGCCGAGGCGGTCATGCCCATGAGCGCGACGAACACTCCGATGCCGGCCGGGTCCATTCCGTAGACCTTCACCTTGCCGAGCCTGCGCTTGACCAGCCGCTCGCCGAGGTCCAGCCACTCGTCGTGGGAGATCGGCTCGGTGCCGCTGGGGTGGTCCAGGTTCGCGGCGTCGAACATGTCGGTGCGGTACCAGAACATCCCGTCCTGCGAGAAGTCCTTCGTCATGCCGTGGCGGGGGCCGGCGCCCTGCTTGCTGCCGTCGTAACGCCACACGTCGTTGACCGGGTCGAGGTCGGAGGGCTTGAGCACCGTGCTCTTGGCGAAGTAGGGGTCCAGGTCGGTCATCAGCCCGCGTGCCGCGAAGAACGGCGTGTCCAGCGCGCCCAGGCCGCGCACCACGTCCGGCGGGGTCTTGGCGGCCAGCATCGCGTTGAGCTTGGTCGCGTCGTCGAGGATGACGTTGATCTTCATGCCCAGCGCCTGCTCGGCGGCCTTCTTGTCGAACTCGTCCTTGGCGCACATGACCGTGAGCGTCGTCGTGCCGCCAGGTGCGGAGCCGCCGCCGCTGTCGCCGTCGTCGACCGAGGCGGCGCAGCCGGGCAGGGCGGTCGCGGCGAGCGCGACACCGGCGGAGGCGGCGAGGAACTGGCGCCGTCCGAGGGAACCCGAGGGGGAAATGGGCATGCTTGTCAGCCTTTCTTGCGGTATGGAGAAGGCGATGCAGGTGGAGGTGGCGAGGGAAGACGGGGATTCACCCGGCGAGAAAACGGAAGGAGCGCACAGGGCAGGAGCGCACGGGGCGGCAGCCTCCGGCCGGGAGGAAGGTGAAGCAGTTGTGTTCGTGCCTGCCGCGGTCCGTCAGGACACGTGGGCACGCCGTAGGCGGGCGTTCGGGGCCGATCGGCCCGACCCGCAATCACCGCCGTGGGGATCAAGGCGGGTTCGTGGTACGCACAAGCGATGCAGCTGCTTTGGGCTTGTCCCGGGACGGACGCGTCGTAGCCGAGGGTGTCTCCGGCAACGTGCCGGACCGCTCTCGTGAAGCGGTTGTTCTCATGGCCTTACCGGGCCTCGTCCTGGCCCCCGGTCATCTCTCGGAACACGTCCATCGAGCCGAAGCCCGTCATGCGGCCGGGACCGGGTTCATGGCGCACAAGCCCCAGGAGCCCCGTCCGCGGAGGACGAACCCGCTAACACGTCTGCGTTCTCGGGCCGTGGAACCGCTGTGGCGGCAACCGCGAGGAGTCTGCCGGAGCGCTTCACCGCACACCTGACCCATCCTCGACTTCCGCCGACTTGTCGTGCTTACGGTGGTTCAACCGATTCTTCGGTACTGCGTAGGTATAGCGCTGTTTTCCACCGAAGGAAACCGGTTGACTAAAACTTCGGCGAACGTTAAGTTGCGGCGCCAGAAGATGTCAAGGGTGTAAAGCGAGTCACCGCCGACCGGAACAGATCGGCCACGTGACCCGTAACGGAAGGGGTGGGTGCGAGGTGCCGGAGCAGCCAGTACGGGCCAGGCTGGTGGACGTCGCCCGAGAGGCCGGGGTCTCCAAGGCCACCGTGTCCAAGGTGCTCAACGGCCGACAGGACCTGTCCGTCCGACCGGAGACCCGGCGCCGCGTGCACGAGGCCGCCGAAGCGCTCGGCTACCGACCCCATTCCGGCGCGCGTGCTCTGGCGGGCGCCAGCACGCACGCCTTCGCCCTGCTGATCCCCGCCCTCGCCAACCCCACGTACGTCACCCTTGCCCGCGGTGCCTACCAGCGGGCACGCGAACTGGGCTATCTCTCCCTGCTGGCCGAGGACTTCGAGGGACAGGAGGCCGACGACTCCTTCAACGACCTGGTACAGGAAGGCCGGGTCGACGGACTGCTCATCGCCTCGGCCCGCCCCGGTCACCCGCTGCTGGACACCCTGAGCCGCAGCCCGATCCCGCATGTCTTCCTCAACCGGTCGGTCGAGGGATCCGGCCGGAACGTCACCATGGACGTGGCCCGTTCCAGCGTCACCGCCCTCGACCACCTGCACGGTCTCGGGCACCGGGCCATCGGCCATATCGCGGGCCCACCCGGCATCACCCCCAGTGATGCCCGCAAGCACGCGTTCCTGAAGCACGCCGACGCACTGGGCCTGACCGCCGCCCCGGTTGCGTCCGGGGACTTCACCGAGGACGGCGGCGGGTCCGCGGCCCTGGAGCTGCTCCGCCCCGACGGCAGCACCCGCTCGCAGGTCACGGCCGTCTACACCAGCTCGCTGGCGCAGGCGATAGGCGCGATGGCGGCGATCCGCGGGCTCGGCCTGCGCATCCCCGAGGACATCTCCGTCGTCGGCAACGACGACCTGCCCGTCGCCGCCCACCTCTCCCCGCCGCTGACCACGGTGGCGATGCCCCTGTACGAACTGGGCACCGCGGCGGTCGACGCCCTGGTGGCCGCCATCCAGGGGGCGCCCGTGGGAGACGTCGTCGTACCCACCGAGCCGCGTCTGGTACTGCGCGGCTCCACCGCGAGACCCGGAGGAACGCCATGACAGCCGCCGGGCTGACACGCTTCGCGGGCCGTACGGCCCTGCTCACCGCGGCCGCCTCCGGGATCGGCGAGGCCACCGCCCACCGCCTGGCCGCGGAGGGAGCGTCCGTCCTCGTCACCGACGTGGACGTCAAGGGCGCTCACCGGGTGGCCGAGGAG
Source organism: Streptomyces sp. a15 (assembly GCF_059026085.1). Lineage (NCBI taxonomy): Bacteria > Bacillati > Actinomycetota > Actinomycetes > Kitasatosporales > Streptomycetaceae > Streptomyces > Streptomyces sp. A15. Next base: position 113,237 of record NZ_JBWLKM010000007.1, read on the forward strand.
ATCCGCGCCGAGAACGGACACGCCCAGGCCCGCCGGCTCGACGCCACCTCGCCCGAGGAGTGGACCGCGGCCGTCGAAGAGGTGGCGTCCTGGACCGGACGCCTCGACGTACTGCACCTCAACGCCGGCCGGAACGTGCCCGGTCCCGCGCACGAACTGGACGACGCCGCCTGGCACGACCAGCTGCGGCTCTCCCTCGACTCGGTGTTCTACGGCGTGAGGGCCACGGTGCCGCTGCTCAGAACCGCCCGGGGAGCGGTGGTCGTCACCTCGTCCGTGCACGCCACCCTCGGTTTCCGCGGCTTCCCCGCGTACGCGGCGGCCAAGGGCGGGATCGGCGCCCTGGTGCGCCAGCTCGCCGTCGAGTACGGCGGGGAGATCAGGTTCAACGCCGTCCTGCCCGGAGCCGTCGTCACCGCCCTGTGGACGGGGGTGCCCCCGGAGTACAAGGCCCTGACTCGCGCGCGAACGCCGGTCGGCAGACTCGGCGCCCCGGAGGACATCGCGGCCGCGGTGGCCTTCTTCGCCTCCGACGACGCCTCCTTCATCACCGGCCAGAACCTGCTCGTGGACGGCGGCCGCGGCATCAGCTCCCAGGAGTAGGCCGCCCGGGGCTCCCCCGCGCACCTCAACATCCCCTCGACAACAACACCATCGGCCTCCGGGCCGTGCACCAGGACCGGAGGTCCACACCATGAAGATCACTGGATACGAACTCTTCCTCGTCGAGCCACGCTGGGTCTTCCTGCGCGTCGACACCGACGAAGGCATCTCCGGCTGGGGCGAGCCCATCGTCGAGGGCAAGGCGCACACCGTCGCCCGCTGCGTCGAGGAGATGTTCGACTACCTCCTGGGTCAGGACCCGGCCCGCATCGAGGAGCACTGGCAGGTGCTCGCCAAGAGCGGCTTCTACCGCGGCGGCCCGGTCCTCAGCAGCGCCCTGGCCGGCATCGACCAGGCGCTGTGGGACATCGCGGGCAAGACCCACGGCGTCCCGGTGCACCAGCTGCTCGGCGGCCATGTCCGCGACCGGGTACGCATCTACGGCTGGGTCGGCGGGGAGACCCCGCAGGAGATCGGCGAGTCGGCAGCCGCGCAGGTCGCCAAGGGGCTGACCGCGGTCAAGCTGAACCCCTGCGGTCAGCTGGAACCGCTCGACACGCCCGCCGCCATCCACGCCATCGTGGAGCAGGTGGCCGCGGTACGCGAGGCGATCGGCCCGGACCGCGACCTGGCGCTGGACTTCCACGGCCGGTTCAGCGGGGCGATGTCCCGTCGCGTCCTGCCGCTGCTGGAGCCCCTGCTGCCGATGTTCGTCGAGGAACCGGTGCTGCCGGAGTTCTCGCGGGACCTCGGTGCCGTGGTGCGCTCGACCTCGATCCCCATCGCCACCGGTGAACGGCTCTACTCCCGCTGGGACTTCCGGTCCGTGCTGGCGGACGGCATCGCCGTGGCACAGCCGGACATCAGCCACGCCGGAGGCATCTCCGAAACCCGGCGGATCGCCGCGATGGCGGAGACCTACGACGTCCTGGTCGCGCCGCACTGCCCGCTCGGCCCGATCGCGCTGGCCGCCAGCCTGCAACTCGACTTCGCCACCCCCAACTTCCTCATCCAGGAGCAGGCGCTCGGCATCGGCTACGGCGACAGCAGCGGACTGCTGGACTACCTCGTCGACACCGAGCCCTTCACGTTCCGCGACGGCTACATCGACCGCCTCACCGCACCCGGCCTCGGCATCACCATCGACGAGGACGCGGTCCGCGCCGCCGCCGAACGCGGACACCGCTGGCGCAACCCCGTGTGGCGCAACACCGACGGCTCGCTGGCCTCCTGGTAGCGGCCCGGAAGAAGATCAAGGACCGCGACCGGCTGCTGGACGAACCGGCCCAGCGGCAGGCCCCCGAGGTGCTGCACGCGTTCCGGATCGGTACGGGCACCGTGGAGCACAGAGCCGGCCTCACCGAGGGGCCGGCCACATTCCACCGTCGGTTCTCGGCTGTGCTGAACATGCGCAAGACGCCGAAGGCCGCCCTTGGTCATGCAGCCGGCGGCGTTGTCCACCCTCGCTACCGGATCCCATGGAAACCCGACAGGACGCCTATCGGCATCACATTCGCCCAGCAGACCAAGATCGCACGTGCCCGGCCTTCCTCCGGCAGCGGCCGTGAGTGCCGTTTTCTCTGGTCACCAGCGGTGCGGCGCGTGTACCACCAGCAGCCGAAGAATCTGCCGACGACCGCCGCTCAGGGGCCACAAGTTCAGCGGCCGCTCACACGATCCCGCCGTCATGCCTTCTGATCACAGCCATATGCCGGGCTGATCGGCAGCTCAACCGCAGGGCGCAGCTGCCATTCTCATGGCAAGCGGGCAGCGGTACCACGCCTCGCATCACGCCTCTCAACAGGCACTTTCCAGTTGGCCTTCCGTGACACGGAAGCCGTATTGCGGCCTTGTGGAGCCCGTACCGACGATGTCGCTACGACCAACGACGGGAGCCGAACGCCATGCCCCACATGACCGCCTTCGCCAGGAACCAGTGGTACGTCGCCGCCTACAGCCACGAGGTGGGGCGCGAGGAGTTGCTCGGCCGCACGATCCTCGGTGAGCCGCTCGTCTTCTACCGCACCGAGGAAGAAGGCACTCCCGTCGCGCTGCACGACCGCTGCGTGCACCGGCGCTACCCGCTCTCGAAGAGCGGGCTCGACGGCGACCGCATCGTCTGCGGCTACCACGGCTTCACCTACGACCAGACCGGCGCCTGCGTGTACGTGCCGGGCCAGAAGCGCATCCCGCGCACCGCCCGCGTCGCCTCCTACCCGGTCGTCGAGCAGGACTCGCTGATCTGGGTGTGGATCGGCGACCCGGCGCTCGCCGACCCGCAGACCATCCCGCGCGCCCGCCACCTGGACTCCCCCGGCTGGGTCACCGTGCGCGGCATGGAACCGATCGACGCCGACTACGGCCTGCTGGTCGACAACCTCCTCGACCTGTCCCACGAGACGTATCTGCACGGCGGCTACATCGGCACCCCCGAGGTCGCCGAGACGCCGATCACCACCGAGGTCGACGAGGGCGCCGGGATCGTACGGGTGAGCCGGCACATGGACGACGCCGAATGCCCGCCGTTCTACGCCAAGTCCACCGGCATCCAGGGCCGGATCACGCGCTGGCAGGACATCGAGTACCACGCGCCCTGCCTCTACCTGCTGCACAGCCGGATCGCGCCGGTCGGTGTGGTGCCCGAGGCGGACGGCAGCGACCCGAACGGCTTCCACACCGAGATCACGTACGCCATCACGCCGTCCGCCGACGGCAAGGTGTACGACTTCTGGATGGTCTCGCGCGACTGGGCGACCGAGGACCCCGAGGTCACGGAGTTCCTGCGAGGCAACAACCACACCGTCGTCATGCAGGACGTCGACGCGCTCAACCTGCTCCAGGAGACGCTCGGCAGCGAGCGCACCGGCTACCAGGAGCTGAGCATCAACATCGACACCGGCGGCCTGGCCGCCCGCCGTATCCTCGCCCGCCTGGTCGAGGAGGGCGCCAAGCCCATGGAGAAGGTCCAGTGACCAGCCCGACGGGCGAGGTCTACCGCATCGACTGGCTGCCGGGCACGGACCTCCTGCACGGCACCTGTCACTGCGGCCGCGAGCACACCTCGCAGGACCCGATCGAGATGTGGGAGTGGATGCTCGCCCACCCGCAAGGACACGAGCCGCAAGGACACGAGCCGCGAGGAACCAGCTCATGAGCCTGTACGAAGCCGAACTCGTCGTCGACCGGCGGGAGTTCGCGGCCGACGGCGTACTCGCCCTGACCCTGCGGCACCCGCTGGGCGAACGGCTTCCGGACTGGGAGCCCGGCGCCCACATCGACGTCGTGCTCGGACCGGAGCTGGAGCGGCAGTACTCGCTGTGCGGCGACCCGGGCGACCGGGACACCTGGCGGATCGCCGTCCTGCGCGAGCCGGACGGGCGTGGTGGATCAGCCCATGTGCACGGGCAGTTGGGGCAGGGCGACAAGGTGCGGGTGCGCGGTCCGCGCAACCACTTCGCGCTGAAGCCCGCACCCCGCTACCGCTTCGTCGCGGGCGGCATCGGCATCACGCCGATCCTGCCGATGCTGGCGGCGGCCGAGGCGGCGGGCGCCGAGTGGACGCTGCTGTACGGCGGCCGCAGCCGCGCCTCCATGGCGTTCACCGGGGAGCTGGACCGGTACGGCGACCGGGTCACGATCGCCCCCCAGGACGAGGCCGGCCTGCTGGACCTGGGCGCGGTGCTCGACGACGTCCCCGAGGGCACGCTCGTCTACTGCTGCGGTCCCGGGCCGCTCCTCGACGCGGTGGAGGCGCGGTGCCCGGCCGGGGTGCTGCACGTCGAGCGGTTCCAGCCGAAGGAGCAAGGGAGCGGCGAGAACACCGAGTTCGAGGTCGAGCTGGCGCAGAGCGGCCGCACGCTCACCGTCCCCAGCGACGTCTCCGTGCTCGACGCGGTGCGCTCCGCGGGCGTCGAGGTGCTGTTCTCCTGCACCGAGGGCACCTGCGGGACCTGCGAGACCGACGTCCTCGAAGGCACCCCGGACCACCGGGACTCGGTCCTCACGGACGAGGAGCGGGAGGCCGGGGAGACCATGCTCATCTGTGTGTCCCGGTGCCGCGGGAAGCGGCTCGTCCTCGACCTGTAGCCAGGGCGAGGTCGGTCTCGATCCCGGCGACCGCCGCCAGCAGGTGCGGCAGCAGGTCCCGGCGTACCGACGCCAGGGAGTTGCGGCTGGCGTGCACCGGGATGTTCACCGCCGCCACCACCGCGCCGCCCCGGTCCCGCACCGGGGCGGCGATCGAGCGCAGCCCCTCCTCCAACTCCTGGTCGACGAGGGCGTATCCCTGCCGGCGTACCCGGGCGAGCTCCGTCCGCAGCGCCTGGACCGACACGATGGTGCGGGCGGTCAGCGGACGCAGGTCGGTGCGGGCAAGCCGCGCCGTGAGGTCCTCGTCCGGCAGATGGGCGAGGATCACCCGGCCCACCGAGGTGACATGGGCGGGGAAGCGGGTGCCGACGGTGATCGCCGCGGCCATGATGCGGCGCGCGGGCACCCGGGCCACGTACACGACGTCGTCACCGTCCAGCACGCACAGGGACGACGACTCCCTGGTGCACTCGACCAGTTGCTCCAGATGCGGTTCGGCGATCTCGGGCAGCGAGGCGCTCGACAGGTAGGAGTAGCCGAGCTCCAGCACGCGCGGGGTGAGCCGGAAGGTACGGCCGTCCTGGTGGACGTAGCCGAGGTCGACGAGGGTCAGCAGCAGCCGGCGGGCCGCCGCGCGGGTCAGGTCACAGGTGCGGGCGACCTCGCTGAGCGTGCACACCGGATGCTCGGCGTCGAAGGCGCGGATGACGGCGAGCCCGCGTTCGAAGGACCTCACGAAGTGCGCTGCGCGGACCGGCTCGGGCATGGGGGCCTCCAGCACTGTCAACCATGTCGTCGGCCAACCCCCAATTGACCCTGAACCGTTGCGAGTTCTACCTTCCCGCTGAGCATGCTTGCGCACTAGTGTGCGGTCTGCGCACAACCTGTCGGAACACCGCCGCACCGATGTCTGCACAGGAGGAGCCATGCGTCGTCTGTTCGCCGGTCTCACCGCCGGCACCTTCCTGCTCGCCGGGACGGCCTGCGGCTCGTCCGACGGCGGTTCGTCGGACGCGGGCGCGTCGTCCGGCGGTACCACCACCGTCAAGCTGGGGCTCATCCCCATCGTCGACGTCGCACCGATCTATCTGGGCCAGAAAAAGGGCTTCTACAGCAAGCACGGCCTGAAACTGTCGATCTCCATCGCGCAGGGCGGTGCGGCGATCGTGCCCGGAGTCACCAGCGGGCAGTTCCAGTTCGGGTTCTCCAACGTGACCTCGCTGCTGGTCGCCCAGTCGACGGGCGTGCCCGTCAAGGCTGTTGCCAACGGCATCGCGTCGACCGGCGTGGAGGGCAAGGACTTCAGCGCCCTCATGGTGAAGAAGGGCAGCCCGATCAAGTCGCCCAAGGAGCTCGAGGGCAAGAAGGTCGCCATCAACTCTCTGAAGAACATCAACGAGACCGCGGTGCGCGAGTCGGTGCGCAGGGCGGGCGGCGACCCCGACAAGGTGAACTTCGTCGAGCTGGCCTTCGACCAGATGCCCGCGGCCCTCGACGGCGGCCGGATCGACGCCGCGAGTGTGGTGGAGCCCGCGCAGGCCACCGTCAAGAGCCAGGGCGGCACCGTGATCGCCACGCCGATCGTGGACGTGGCGAAGGACACCACCGTCGCGCTGTACTTCACGTCGGCGCAGTACCTGCAGCAGAACCCCGACGTGGTGAAGAAGTTCAAGGACGCCACCGCCGAGTCCCTCGCGTACGCCGAGGCCCACCCGGACGAGGCCCGCGAGATCATCACGACGTACACGAAGATCCCGGCGTCGGTCCTGGCCCAGGTGACCCTGCCGAAGTGGCCGGCCGAGCCGAACCGGGCCTCCATCGAGGCGCTGGCGAAGCTGGGCGAGCAGGACGGTCTGTTCAAGGAGACCCCCGACGTGGACGCGCTCCTGCCGTGAAGGGGGAGAACGCGGCCCTTGGTGCCGCCGGGCTCGCGGCCTTCCTCACCCTCGGCGAGGCGGTGCCGCGGCTCGGCCTCGTCAAGGAGGAGTACTTCCCGCCGACCAGCCGCATCGCCGACGCCCTCGCGGACGAACTCGCCGACAGCGCCTTCTGGTCGGCGCTCGGCGACACCCTCACCGGCTGGGCGCTGGGCCTGGCGATCGCGGCCTGCGCGGGCGTCGTCGCCGGGGTGGTGATCTCCGTGGTCCCGTATCTGCGCGAGGCGACGGCCTCGACGATCGAGTTCCTGCGCCCCATCCCCTCGGTCGCGCTGATCCCCCTGGCGGTGCTGCTGTACGGCTCCGAACTGCGCTCGGTGCTCCTGCTGGTCGTGTACGCCTCCTTCTGGCAGATCCTCATCCAGACCCTGTACGGCGTCCAGGACGTCGACCCGGTCGCCGAGGAGACGGCCCGCTCGTACGGCCTCGGCACCTGGGCGCGCGTCCGGCACGTGCTGTGGCCGACCGCGCTGCCGTACGTCATGACGGGTCTGCGGCTGGCCGCGGCCGTCGCCCTGATCCTCACCATCACCGCCGAACTCGTCATCGGCGCACCGGGGTTGGGCGCCCGCATCGGGGTCGCGCAGAACTCGCAGGCGGTGCCCGAGATGTACGCGCTGATCGTGGTCACCGGTCTGCTGGGGCTGCTCATCAACGTAGGCGCGCGTACCGTGGAGCGACGGGCCCTGGCCTGGCACCAGTCGGTGCGCGGGGAGGTGGCGGTATGAGGCGCGTCCTGCTGCGGCTGTTCTTCGTGCTCGCCCTGCCCGCACTGCTCGTCGCGGCCTGGTGGCTCGCGTCCGACGACAGTACGGACGTGTTCTGGCCGCCCCTGCGCACGATCATGCAGACCTTCCCGGACGTGTGGACCGGCGAGCGTCTCGAGAACGACGTCCTGCCCAGCGTGCTGCGGCTGACGGGCGGTTACGCCCTCGCGGCCGTGGTGGGCGTGGCGGCCGGCACGGTCATCGGCTCCTACCGGCGCGTGCGCGCGGTGTGCGAACCGGTCCTGGAGTTCCTGCGGGCCGTGCCGCCACCGGTGCTCGTGCCGGTCATCATTCTGTTCGCGGGCATCGACGACACGATGAAGGTCACCGTCATCGCGAGCGGCTGCGTCTGGCCGATCCTGCTCAACACCGTCGAGGGCGTCCGGGCGGTCGACCCGGTGATGGCCGAAACGGCACGCTCGTACGGCATCAAGGGGCCCGCGCGTCTCACCCACCTGGTGCTGCCCTCCGCGAGCCCGCAGATCTTCGCGGGCCTGCGCCAGGCCCTGTCCATCGGCATCATCCTGATGGTCATCAGCGAGATGTTCGCGGCCAGCAACGGCCTCGGTTTCACCGTCGTCCAGTTCCAGCGCAGTTTCGCGATCCCCGACATGTGGACCGGGATCCTCGTCCTCGGTCTGCTCGGGTTCCTGCTCTCCGTCGTCTTCCAGCTGGTCGAGCGGCGGGCGCTGGCCTGGTACCACGGCCTGCGCGCCTCGGCCCGGCGGTCCCCGTGAGTCCCGTGAAAGGGCGGTCCATGCACGCACTCGCCGTATCCGGCCTGCAGAAGGTCTACGAGGGGTCCGGCCGACGCGTCGAGGCCGTGCGCGACCTCACCTTCACCGTCGATGCGGGCGAACTCGTCTGCCTCGTCGGCCCGTCGGGCTGCGGCAAGACGACCCTGCTGAAGTGCATGGGCGGACTGCTGACGCCCACCGACGGCGAAGTGCTCCTTGAGGGCCGGAAGGTGAACGGCCCGCCGCCCGGGATGGCGTTCGTCTTCCAGGAGTACGGACGCAGCCTGTTCCCCTGGATGCGGGTCGCCCAGAACGTCGAACTCCCCCTGAAGCAGAAGGACTTGAGCAAGTCGCGGCGCCGGGAGCTGGTCGCGGACGCGCTGGAGTCGGTCGGACTCACGGACGCCGCCGACGCCTACCCCTGGCAGCTGTCCGGCGGTATGCAGCAGCGCGTCGCCATCGCCCGCGCGCTGGCGTACGAGCCCCAGGTCCTGCTGATGGACGAGCCGTTCGCAGCGGTCGACGCGCAGACCCGCGCCGACCTGGAGGACCTCGTACGGGGGCTGTGGCGGGAGCGCGGGATCACGATCCTGTTCGTCACCCACGACATCGACGAGGCCGTCTACCTGGGCCAGCGGGTGATCGTCCTGTCCTCCTCCCCCACCGTGGTGCGGGAACAGCTCAAGGTCGATCTGCCGGAGGAACGGGACCAGTTGCACACGCGCGTGGCCCCGCGCTTCGCCGAGCTGCGGACCCATGTGTACGAGCAGATCCAGGCGGCCAAGCGCGGAGCGGGTGCCGTCAAGACGGATACGCCTCCGCCTCGCTGACCTGGGCGGCGGGCCGGGCACGGTCGTGCCGCGTTCATCTCAGCCGCGGGCCGCCCACAGGCCGCGGACGTGGCCGATGTGCCGGGTCATGACCTCGCGTACCGCGTCCTCGTCACGGGCCAGCAGCGCGTCGAGGAGTTCGAGGTGCTCCTCGGCGGAGGCCAGCAGACGGCCCCCTTCCAGCAGCGCGGTCAGGCCGTAGAGGCGGGAACGCTTGCGCAGGTCGCCGACCACCTCGACGAGGTGCGCGTTGCCCGCGAGGGCGAGCAGGCCGAGGTGGAAGCGGGTGTCGGCCTCGACGTACGCGATCAGGTCACCGGCCACCGCGGCCTGGACGATCTCCCGGGCGGCCGGCCGCAGCGCCTCCAGCGAGACCGGGTCGGCGGCCTGGGCCAGCTCCACCACCGTGGGGATCTCGACGAGGGCGCGGATGTGGGTGTACTCGTCGAGCTGTTTCTCGGAGACGGCGGTGACCCGGAAGCCCTTGTTGGGGACGGTGTCGACGAGGCCCTCCTTGGCCAGGTCCAGCATCGCCTCGCGGACCGGCGTCGCGGAGACGCCGAAGCGGGCGGCGAGCGTGGGCGCCGAGTACACGTCGCCGGGGCGCAGCTCACCGGCGATCAGCGCGGCCCGCAGCGCGTCCGCCACTCGCTCGCGGTAGCTGCTCTTCTTGCCCCCCAGCGTGGGCAGGGCGGGCGCGGCGGCGGACGGGGCGCTGGTGCGCTGGGCGGCCATGGGGTGTCTCCTAGCTGTGCAATGTCACGCGACAGCCGTCATTGTCCTCGACGTCCGGAGCGTCTGCCGGAGCGTCTGCCGGAGCGTCTAGAGGACGAATCCGGCCGGGAACGGGTCGGTCGGGTCGAGCAGGTACTGGGCGGTGCCCGTGATCCAGGCGCGGCCGGTGAAACTGGGCAGGACGGCCGGGATTCCGGCGACCTCGGTGGTGCCGAGGAGCCGGCCGGTGAAGTGCGTGCCGATGAAGGACTCGTTGACGAACTCGGTGTTCAGGGGCAGGTCGCCCCGTGCGTGGAGCTGGGCCATGCGGGCGCTGGTGCCGGTCCCGCAGGGCGAGCGGTCGAACCAGCCGGGGTGGATCGCCATCGCGTGCCGTGAGTGGCGGGCGGTGGCGCCGGGCGCGACCAGGTGGACGTGGTGACAGCCCCGGATGGACGGGTCCTCGGGGTGTACGGGTTCCTCCTCGGCGCTGATCGCCTCCATGAGGGACAGGCCGGCCTGGAGGATGTCGTCCTTGCGGGCGCGGTCGAAGGGCAGCCCGAACTGCTCCAGCGGCAGGATCGCGTAGAAGTTGCCGCCGTATGCCATGTCGTATGTCACGGTGCGTCCGTCGGCGAGGGCGATCTTGCGGTCGAGGGCGACGGAGAAGGAAGGGACGTTGTTCAGGGTGACCGCCGTCGCGGCGCCGTCCTGAACCGCCACCTCGGCGACGACCACCCCGGCCGGGGTGTCGAGCCGGATCGTGGTGACCGGCTCGACGACCTCGACCATCCCGGTCTCGACGAGCACGGTCGCCACCCCGATCGTGCCGTGCCCGCACATGGGCAGATAGCCGGAGACCTCGATGTAGACGACGCCCCAGTCGCAGTCGGGGCGGCTGGGCGGCTGGAGGATGGCGCCGCTCATCGCCGAGTGTCCGCGCGGCTCGTTCATCAGAAGCTGCTTGATGTCGTCGCGGTGCTCACGGAAGTACAGGCGCCGCTCGTTCATGGTCGCGCCGGGGATCGTGCCGATGCCGCCGGTGATCACACGGGTGGGCATGCCCTCGGTGTGCGAGTCGACGGCGTGCAGGACGAGTTTGCTGCGCATGACGCTCCTGGTGGACGTGGGATGCCGACGGGGCCTGCCTACGCGAGTCCGGCCGCGACCGCCTTCTCGGTGGCGGCGCGGACGGCCGCCTCCTGCCCGGGCAGCAGCGGGACGCGCGGCGGCCGCACCGGGCCGCCGTGGCGGCCGACGATGTCCATGGACAGCTTGATGGCCTGCACGAACTCGACCTTGGAGTCCCAGCGCAGCAGCGGGTGCAGCTGCTCGTACAGCTTCCGGGCCGTGCCCAGGTCGCCGCCGACGGCCGCGCGGTACAGCGCGACGCTCGCCGCGGGCAGCGCGTTCGGGTAACCCGCCACCCAGCCCTTGGCGCCCGCGATCGCGAGTTCCAGCAGCACGTCGTCGGCACCGATCAACAGGTCCAGTCCCGGGGCCAGTTCGGCGAGCTGGTAGGCGCGGCGGACGTCGCCGGAGAACTCCTTGACGGCGTGGATGTACCCCTCGCCGTGCAGCCTGGCGAGCAGTTCGGGCACCAGGTCGACCTTGGTGTCGATGGGGTTGTTGTACGCCACGATCGGGACGCCCGCCTCGGCGACCTCGGCGTAGTGGGCGAGGACGGAGCGTTCGTCGGCGCGGTGGGCGTTGGGCGGCAGCAGCATCACGGAGGCGCAGCCCGCGTCCCGGGCCTGCTCGGCCCAGCGGCGGGCCTCGGCCGAGCCGTAGGCGGCGACGCCCGGCATCACGCGCTCGCCGCCGATCGCGGCGACGGCCGTCTCGACGACCTTGGCGCGCTCCTCGGGGGTGAGCACCTGGTACTCGCCGAGCGAGCCGTTCGGTACGACGCCGTCGCAGCCGTTGTCGACCAGCCAGGTGCAGTGTTCGGCGAACCTGGCGTAGTCGACGGAGAGGTCGTCGTTCAGCGGAAGGGCGGTGGCGACGAGGACGCCGCGCCAGGGGCGGGGCTCGGTGGTGGTCATGCGGGATCCCATCCTCATAGGGTGTGACATTTTACTGGTCCTCGGACTCCCCGGCGCGGGCCAGCACCCCCAGCGGCATGGGGCGCGCGAACGGCCGCCGGGACGGCGTCGGCTCGCAGCCGGCGAGTCCCGCGACCGCGGGCCCGCACACCCGTCCCTGGCACCAGCCCATCCCGGCCCGTGTCAGCAGCTTCACGGTGCGCAGGTCGCCGGCGCCGAGTTCCGTCACGGCCGCGCGGATCGCGCCGCCGGTGACCTCCTCGCAGCGGCAGACGACGGTGTCGTCGGTGACCTGCTCGGTCCAGTGCGCGGGCGGCGCGTACACGCTGTCCAGCGCGGCGAAGAAGGCCCGCAGTCGGGTACGGGCCCTTGCGGCCGCCGCCCACGCGCGCGGGTCGGGTTCGGTGCCGCGCAGACGGGCCGCGGCGGAGCGTCCGGCGATGTGCCCCTCGGCGAGGGAGAGGGCGGCGCCGCCGATGCCGGTGGTCTCACCCGCCGCCCAGACGCCGGGGACGCTCGTGCGCTGTTCGTCGTCGACGTGGACGTCCGTCCCGTCGATGCGGCAGCCCAGTGTGTCGGCGAGGTCGGTGTGCGGCAGCATGCCGTGGCCGACGGCGAGGGTGTCGCAAGGGATGCGCCGCGCGGTGCCGGGCCGCACCCGCCCGAGGGCGTCGAGCGCGGCAACGGTGACCGCCTCCAGCCGCTCGCTGCCGTGCGCCTCGACGACGGCGTGCCCCGCGAGGAGCCGCACGCGGTGACGCAGCAACCGGGCCGCATACCGGGCACCTTCGGCGACCTTGCCCGGCTGGGCGGCCAGCGCGGAGGTCTGCCGTACGAACGCTCTGGGGCCGGCGGACTCTACGAGCGCGGCCACCTCCACCCCGGCCGCGGCGAGGCCGGTCGCGACGGGCAGCAGCAGCGGTCCGGTTCCGGCGACGACGGCGGTGCGACCGGACACCGCGAGGGTGCCCTTGAGCATGGCCTGGGCGCCGCCCGCGGTGACGACACCGGGGAGGGTCCAGCCGGGGAAGGGCAGCACCTTCTCGTAGCCGCCGGTGGCGAGGAGGACGGCGTCGGCGCGGACCTCGACGGGCTCCTCCTGTTCGGGGCCGAGCAGGGCGTGCACCGTCCATCCGTCGTCGTGCCGCTCGACGAACCAGACGTGATGATCCGCCAAGTGCCTTACGGCACCTGCCTCCACGTGGGTGCGCAGGCCGTCCCGCAGCCGCTCCCAGGCCCGCCACCGGTGGTGCAGGGCCTGCGGGCGGCGGGCGCGCAGTTCGCTCGCCGGCTGCCGGTAGAACTGGCCGCCCGCCTCGGCGGCCGAGTCGAGGAGCGTGACGCGTACGCCGTGCGCCGCCGCGGCGACGGTGGCGGCGAGACCGGCCGGCCCCGCGCCGATCACCGCGAGATGCGGTACGGCCGCTTCCCGTTCCCGGTCAGTCATCGTGTCCCGTCCCCTCCTGCGTACGGATGGCGTCGCCCGGCCGCAGGGGCACCAGGCAGGCCCGCTGGTTCGGGCGGTCGTTGACGGTGACCAGGCAGTCGAAGCAGACGCCGATCCCGCAGAAGATCCCCCGCGGGCGGCCCGCGCCGCGGGTGGTGCGCCAGGAGGTGACGCCGGCCGCCCAGAGCGCGGCGGCGACCGTCTGACCGGGGAGTGCCTCGATCTCGCGGCCGTCCAGGGTGACCGTGAAGGCGGGGCCGGGCCGGGCGCCGGCCAGGTCCAGGGGGGAGCTCACGCGGCCTCCTCGGTGAAGCGGTCGGGCCGGAACGGCGTCAGGTCCAGGTCGGGGGTCTTCGCGGTGAGCGCCTGCGCGATCAGGTGCCCGGTGCCGGTGGCGAGGCCGATGCCCGCGCCCTCGTGGCCGCAGGCGTGGAACAGGCCGGGGACACGGGGGTCGGGGCCGATGGCGGGCAGGTGGTCGGGCAGGTAGGGGCGGAAGCCGAGGTAGGCGCGCAGGGCGCGGACGTCCGAGAGGAAGGGGAACAGCCGGGTCGCGCCCGCCGCCAGGGCGCGTACGACGGGCAGCGAGAACGTCCGGTCGAAGCCGACCCTTTCCCGGCTCGCGCCGATCAGGACCGGCCCGGCCGCCGTGCCCTCGACGACCGGCGAGGTCTGCAGCGCGGCCGAGTCGCTGGCCACGGCGGCCACGTAGTCGGCGGCGTACACCTTGTGGCGGACCATGCGCGGGAGCGGTTCGGTGACGAGGACGAAGCCGCGGCGCGGCAGGACGGGGAGAAACGCTCCGGCGAGGGCGGCCAGGTCCGAGCCCCAGGTGCCCGCCGCGTTGATGACGGCGGGCGCGTGGATGTCCCCCTGGTCGGTACGGACACCGCGCACGGCTCCGGCAGCGGTGCGCGGTACGCCGGTCACGGTCCGGCCGGTGAGCAGGCGGGCGCCCGACGCGCGGAGCAGGTGGGCGGCGGCCAGAGCGGGCATCACCTGGCAGTCCTGGGGATAGTGGACGGCGCCCGGCAGCCCCGGGGCGAGGTGGGGCTCGAGGTCGTACAGCGCGTCGCCCCCGACCGGTTCGGCGACCACTCCGGCGCCGCGCTGTTCCGCGGCGAAGCGCTCCAGTGCCGCGAGTGAGCCGGGCGAAGAGGCCACGACGACACCGCCCTTGGCCTCGTACTCGACGAACGTCCCGAATTCCTCGGCCAGTTCGCCCCACAGACGCCCGGACAGCAGTGCGAGGTCCAGCTCCGGCCCCGGTTCCTTGTCGGAGACCAGCAGGTTGCCCTCACCCCCGCCGGTCGTACCGCCGGCCACCGGGCCGCGGTCGACGACGGTCACGTCCAGCCCGGCCCGGGCCGCGTACAGGGCACAGGCGGCGCCGACCATTCCGGCTCCGACGACCACGACATCGCAGGTCAGTCGCTCGCTCACGTCAGTACTATGTCACATGCTTCTGCGTCTGGGAACGGCACCGCACCACACAAGACCCGACGGAGGAGATCGCAGCAGGACGGGGCGGAAGACCGCTGTTGACGAGGCGCCGTCGGCGACCTGAACGCCGACGGTGCCTGTCAGACCTCGGGGGCGGGCACCACGCTGAGGTGGCCCGCCGTACGGCGCGGACGCACCGTCCGGCGCGCCGGCGCCGCCGGGCGGCGGGCGGGGCGCAGGACCAGCGTCAGCCGGGCGTAGCCCATGTCGGCCAGGGTCCTGGGCGTCTCGTCGACGACCCGGCACTCGGTGGCGCCCCAGCGCGGGTCGGGGTGCGTCAGCGGGCGGACCGCGCCGTCGTGTTCGACGGCCTGCTCGCCGACCGCGCGGATCCAGTGCGGGAGACCCTGCCGGTAGGCGGCCTCCATGATGGGGTCCTGGGCGATGTCCCGGCGGATCGACTGGAGGCCGTGGTCGTGGCCGTGCCGCTCCACGGCGGCGGCGAAGTGCGCCAGCATCGGCAGGCACCAGCGCGACTCGTGCTCGCCGAGGACGGTGCTCGCGTCCGGGTGGAAGAGCACGAACCTCAGGAAGTTCTCACCCGGCATCGCCGTCGGGTGCGGGCTCACGTCGCGGAAAAGTGACGCGAAAGCCGTGTTGGCCAGGACGACGTCCCAGCGGTGGTCGAGAACGACGGACGGAAAGGGAACGGACTCCAGGAGGGTGGCGTAGTCCTGGAGATACGCCTGGGCCTCAAGACTCTCGGGGACGGGCCGCGGTACCGACCGCTGCCCACCTGCCTGATATGCCATCGGGAGGTCACCCCTCTTGCCTATGCGGCCTTCTCGCGGCCTTGTTGATCCTGGTGCCCCGACGCAAGTCGTGTCAACTATCGTGGCATTCCATGCTTGTTGACGGCTGAAATTGGCCACAGTTGTGGCGAGACCTGGATGTAAGTTCGAACAACCCGCTACTCTCCGGGAAGTTCACGGCAACCGCTTGTGAGAAGCCAGTGAGAAACGTAGGAGATCTGTCGGTGTCGGAAGGCTTCGAGGGTCCGGGCGACGTGGCGTCGACGGTGCTGCCGGCCGTCGTCGCCCGTGTCACCGCGCTCGCGGACCGGCTCGGAGTGCCGCACGCGGAGGTCTTCGACACCGGCCGGCTGTCGGTCGCCTCCGGCGTGACCGAACCCGTGGTCAAGGCCCTGCTGAGCGGCCGGCCCGCGGGCGAGCCCGATGTCCAGGCCCGTTTCCTGCAACGCCTGGACCTGCTGCGCCGCACCCGGCTCAAGCCGAACGGCCGCAAGTACACCCAGCAGGAGATCGCCGACGGCGCCGGCATGTCCCGGCAGCAGGCGGGGGCGCTCATCAACGGCGACCGGCGTCCCACCATGGAGCACTGCGACGCCATCCAGCGCTTCTTCCGGGTGCACGCCGGCTTTCTCACGGCCGAGGACCCCGAGGCGCTGGCGGGCACCCTGCAGCGGACCGAGCAGGAGCTGCTGCAGAAACTCGCCGACCGTGAACGCGAGGCGGCCGCGGTCGCCGACGATCCGCTGGAGCGGCTGTTGCAGGACCACGGCGTCCGCGGGATCGCCTGGCGGGCCGCACAGCTGCCCACCGACCAGCACCGCGACAAGGTGGCGGAATGGCTGGACATGCTCTTGGAAAGCGTCAAGCGGCCCGAGTCGTGATCCGGGGGAGAACTGTGGGCATCGGTAAGGAAATGCGCCGCCTGAGCGGCGAGCTGGTCGCGGAACTGACCCTTGCGGCACCCGCGCGGCCCGCGGACCTGTACGGCGCCCTGTGCGGCGCGATGAGCAGACGGCGCGGCCGCCCGGTCCACTTCCGTACGTCCGCCTTCCCGCCCGGCACCGCCAGCGGGCTGTGGCTCGACATGGCCGACCAGGACCTCGTGGTGATCGAGGAACGCACCGCGCCCGACCACCAGTTGGTGATCCTCGGCCACGAGCTGTGGCACATGAAGGCCGGGCACTGCAGCCACCACGTCGAGGGCGCGGCGGTCGCGGCCCGCTTACTGTGCGACGACGCGGACCTGCAGGCGACGGTACTGAAGGTCGCCGCCCGCAGCCGCTTCGACCGGACCGACGAGAAGGAAGCCGAACGCTTCGGCCTCCTCCTCGCCAGCAAGTGCCGCACCTGGCTCGCCGGTTCGTCACTGCGGGGCCCGGTGCAGCGCGATCATCTCGCCGGCCGCATCGAGGCGTCGCTGGGGTACCTGGGACCGCAGGGCTGACGCCCCGAGACCGCTCACGTAGCGCTGCGTTCGCTCGCCTCGCGCAGATCGCGCTCCACCGCGCGGTTGCGGGCCGAGTCCGGGCGGCCCGCAGAGGTACCGGGGCGGCCCGAGCAGAGCAGGTCGCGCCAGTGTTCGCGGCTCCAGTGGGCCGGTTCCGTGCCGGCGGTGAACTCCTCGACGAGCGCGACGAAGCGGGCCGGGTCGGTGTGGAACGGGAAGTGGCCGGCCTGCTCGAAGATCTCCAGGCGGCTGCCCGGCATCGCCTCGTGCGCCCCATAGGCGTGCCGTACGGGCACCACGCTGTCCCGGTCGCCCCACAGCAGCATGGTCGGCATGCCCTCGGTGAGGTAGCAGCGGTCGAGCATGGTCACGACCTGTCCGCGCCAGTCGACGACCGCGCGCAGGGTGCGGATGAAGGCGTTGCGGGAGGTCTCGTCGGGCAGCGCGTCGACGAGGGTGAGCAACTCGGGGGCGTCCTGGCCGAGGTCGGTGTCCAGGAGCTTCATCAGGCGTGCCGCGAGTCCCACTTGGAGGCGCATGCCGGGCAGGCGCAGGCCGGCGAGCATGAGGTGGGCGCCGGGCAGGGACACCAGCCGCAGGACGGGGTTGACCTCGCGGCCGACGCCGCCCGCGCTGACCAGGACGAGCCGTTCGGTGCGCTCGGGGAACTGGTAGGCGAACTGCATCGCCACGCCCCCGCCCAGCGAGTGTCCCAGGAGGGTCGCGGACTCGATGCCGAGGGTGGTGAGCAGGTCGCGCACTCCGTTGGCGTACGCGGCCACCGAGTAGTCGGCGCGCGGCTTGTCGGAGTCGCCGTGGCCGAGGAGGTCGGGGGCGATCACGGTGTGGGTGCGGGCGAGGTCCGGGATCAGTTCGGCCCAGGTCGCGGAGGAGTCCCCTATGCCGTGGATGAGCACCAGTACCGGCCCTTGGCCGGCCATGCGGAAGGCACGGCGGTAGCCGTGCACGACGCGGTACTGCAACTCGAGTTCTGTGTCGCTCACCGAGCGCAGCCGTACGGTGCGCGCGGGGCGATGTCGCGGGGCGTCGACCACGCGCTCGCCTCCCGTTCCCATGGCCGCGGCCTGGCGGCCGAAAGCCCTTCCCTCCAGCGTAGGGGCGCATTCCCCCAGGGGATTTCGGTGAGGTTTCGCCTCCGCTAAGCGGGCGAACCGACGCGTACCGCGGCCCGATTGTCAGTGGCGGGCGGCAAGCTGGAACTGCGCCGCCGCCTGGGGGCGCACGACCGACGACGCCGACCTGGGGGAGCCGACCGATGCCCACCGCCGTACTGACCGACCGCGAGCGCACCGCCGTACAGGCCTATCTGCGGCTGCTGCACACCGTGCGCGCGGCTTTCGACGTGTCGTCCGGCTCGCCGGAGGCCGGCCGACCACCCGTGGTTCCGCCCGCCGTGCTCGCCGAGGCGGAGCACGCCCTGGCCCGCGCGGGACTGGCGGGCAACGAGGAGGCGTTCTTCCGGCTGCTGCACACCTGGTGCCCGCCGGACGCGTAGTGAGGGGTCAGCCGTGCCGCACGAAGGCCGTCAGGCCTGCGGCACGGCGACCGCCGTCGCCACCAGCCCTCGCCGGGCGGTCCAGCGGCCGTCGAAGTGTCCGAGCCGCCGGCCGCCCACCCATGGCCCGGGTACGAGGAGTTCGGCGCGGAAGGTGCCGCCCAGCCGTGCTCCGGGGGCGACGAGGATCTCGATGTCGGCCTCGCTGAAGTCCAGCCACTGCCCGGTGAGGGGGAACCACGCCTTGTAGACGGATTCCTTGGCGCTGAACAGCAGCCGGTCCCAGTGCGTGCCGGGGTGGTCCCGGGCGAGCCGGAGCAGCCGGTCGCGTTCCGCGGGCAGCGACACCGACGGCAGGACACCGTCCGGGAGCGGGCCGTCGGGTTCGGCGTCGATGCCGAGTGAGGCGAGGTCGGTGGCGCGGACCAGGGCGGCGGCGCAGTATCCGTCGCAGTGGGTCATGCTGCCGGTGAGGCCGGCGGGCCAGCGCGGGGCGCCGCGTTCCCCGGGCAGGACGGGCTGCGGCGGCACGCCGAGCTTCTCCATGGCCCGGCGGGCGCACCCGCGTACGGCGGTGAACTCGCGGCGCCGTTTGGGCACCGCCTGGGTCAGGACGGCCTCTTCCTCGGGGTACAGCCGCGTGTTCCCGGCCTCTTCGTGGCCGTACGCCTCCACGGCCACCACCGTGGCCGGCACCAGTTCCTCGATCACCGGGCCCCGACCTCCCTGGGCACGATCCGGCGCAGCCGCCCCGGCGGCTCCTGGCGTGTGCGCCACTCGCGGGGGTATCCCACGGACACCTCTTCGAAGCGGACGCCCTCGTGCCAGGTGGTCCGCGGGATGTGGAGATGGCCGTAGACCATGGTCTCGACACGGAACCTGCGGTGCCAGTCGGCGGTGCGGGTGGTGCCGCACCACATGGCGAACTCGGGGTGCCACAGGACGTCCGTGGGATGCCGGTCCAGGGGGTAGTGGTTGACGAGGATCGTCGGCAGGTCGTCGGGCAGGGCGGCGAGCCGGCGTTCGGTCTCGGCGAGGCGGGCCCGGCACCAGGCCTCGCGGGACGGGTACGGGTCGGGGTGCAGCAGGTACTCGTCGTTGCACACGATGCCCGTGCCGTGCGCGTACTCCAGTCCCTGTTCCTTGGTCGCGCAGCCGGCCGGCAGGAAGGAGTAGTCGTACAGGAGGAACAGGGGTGCGACGACGACCGGGCCGCCGGGGCCGTCCCACACGGGGTAGGGGTCCTCGGGTGTCGTCACGCCGAGTTCCCGGCACAGGGCGACCAGGTGGTCGTAGCGGGCGACTCCGCGCAGGGTGACCGGGTCCTTCGGATGGGTCCACAGTTCGTGGTTGCCGGGGGCCCACAGGACCTTGCGGAAGCGGCCGGCGAGGGTTTCCAGGGCCCAGCGGATGTCGGACACGGTCTCCGAGACGTCGCCGGCCACCAGGAGCCAGTCCTCGTCCGTCTCGGGGCGCATCCTCTCGACGAGGGCGCGGTTCTCCTCGTACCCGATGTGCAGATCGCTGATGGCCAGCAGCTGCCCGGCACCGCCGACCGTCGACGTCACTTCTCCCCCTGCGAGCACCCGAAGAGGACCACGACAACACAGTGGCCCTGGTGAGTACAAGCCCGGATCGAGCCGGCCGATCTTCGGCGCACCCCGCGACACGCCCCGATCATGCCCCTCACCACGGTGTCAGCATGATCGGAAAATCCGTAACACGCACGTTGCACGCGGCACCCCTTCAAAGCCGTATGATCGCCCCAACACCACCCGCCCATGAACGCCCCTCGCACGGGGCGGTTCGGTGTTCCTCCAACCACCCTGCCCGGGCACGGGCGAGCTCCGCCCTGCCCGCGAACCGTGAAAGGCGGCCTGCATGGTCTCTCGCGTACGCGTCTGGCTCAACCGCACGTACGCGGAGAACGTGTTCTTCATGGATCAGCTGCGGCGAAATCCCAGCGACCGCGCCGTCGAGATCCATGCAACGCACGGCGACGCGGACTCCCCCGTACTGGCCGCGGCCGACACCGCCGACCTGGAGCCGGAGGGCCTGTCCCCGGCCGCGTACGTCGAGTACGCGCTCGACCAGTGCACGCGGCGCGGCATCGACGTCTTCGTGCCCCGGCTGCACCAGTCGGCGATCGTGGCGCACCGCGCCGACTTCGAGGCGGCCGGTACGGCCCTGCTGGCACCGCCCCCGGAGGCGGTGGCCGTCTTCCACGACAAGGTGATCGCCTACGAGGCGGTCCAGGCGATCGGCGCGCCGGTTCCGCCGTGGTGGCGGGTACGCGACGCGGACCAACTCGTCGCCGCTGTCGAGGAGTTGGAGGCGGGCGGCCACAAGGCGTGCTTCAAGCCGGCGTCCGGTGCGGGCGGGGTGGGCTTCCGCGTGATCACGCGCGCCCCCTTCTCGCTCATGCACCTCAACGGCTTCCCGAGCCCGTACGTCCCGCTGGATCTTGTCCTGGAGGTCCTCAAGCAGGCCGACGCGGAGGGGGAGGAGCCGGTCGACTGGCTGGTCATGCCGCGGCTGGAGCAGCCGGAGGTGTCGGTGGACTGCCTCACCGGCCCCGACAACCGGATCCGGCTGGCCATCGGCCGCACCAAGAACGGCCGCCGACGCGGGTTCACGCTCGCCGAGCAGTGGCTGGAGCCGGCGCGGCGGATCGCGGAGGGCTTCGGGCTGCACTACCTGTCCAACATCCAGTTCCGGATGTTCGGCGGGACGCCGGTCCTGATGGACGTCAACACGCGCCCGGCGGGCGGGTTGCACCAGCTGGCGCTGTGCGGGGTCAACGCCCCTTGGGCGGCTGTGCAGTTGGCGCTGGGCGAGGACCCGGGCGAGATCGTGCCGCCGTTCCTGGGCCAGGACTACACGGTGGTCTCGGGCCCGCGCCAGCTGCGGCCGGTGTCCATCCCCCAGCAGCGCGCGGAGGTGCAGGACCCGCTCCCGGCGGTCCCCGCACCGGCCCCGCAGCAGGCGGAGCCGGTCTCCGCGGAGACCGACACCACGGCTTCCGCGACAGCCTCGGCCTCGGCTTCCGCTTCGGCCATCGCACCGGCCTAGCCTCCACGGTTCCGCACTCACCTCACCCGCGCCGACCGCGCCGTCGGCGGCACGGGTGAGGACCGGTGCGAAGCCCCTCGTCCGGGTGGCCGAGGCTGCGGGCATGGGCCCGGTTCACTCGACCGGGTAGCCCCATTGCCTGGCCAACTCGCTCAGCTGGGGCGGAAGTTCGACCCCCGGGCCGGACGCGCGCGCGGGCCGGATGCGGCCCGACTTGATGGTGCTGGACCAGTCGCCGAGCTGCGGGCGGAAGGCACCGTGGTCCTTGCTGCCGTAGTCGAGCATCGCGCTCTCCCACGGAACGCCGAGGTAGTCGCACAGGCCGCGAGTGGCCCGCTCCGGGTCGGCGGTGAGGTCCTCGTACCTGACCACGTGGGCGTCCAGGCTCTGCCTGCCCTCCTCCAGCCGCTCGCCGTAGTCGAGGACTTCGGCGCGGATGGCGTCGTGGTCGGGATCCGCGCGGCGGTTGGTCAGGGACGTGATGACCGCGCCCGGGTGGCGCAGCAGGACGAGGTAGCGGGCGTCGGGCCAACATCGGTGCAGCCGGGGCCAGATGAGGGTGTTGGCGGGCGTCTTGTCGACGATGACGTCCTTGCCGCTGCGGGCGAGTTCGAGATGCAGCACCCGGTCCCACAGGACGTGCTCCAGCTCTTCCCGGTTCAGTTCGAGCGCCTTCATGGCCTCCGCGGTGAAGTCGCGGGTCAACTCGACGTGCAGCGTGCGCAGATGCATCTCGTGCGGGGCGCGGATGCGGCTGTGGCTGTTCAGCAGCACCCTGAGCAGGGTCGAGCCGGAGCGCTCCGAGGACAGCACGAACACCGGCGACTCCACCAGGCGCGGGGCGCGCGGAGCGGTGTACTGCTCGTCGGCGGGCCGGGAGCGGGGCGCGGGTACGGCGTTCAGGTTCCGGCGCGGCGGGCTCACCGCTTCCCTCATCAGCCTCCCCCGACGCCTCAGCCCCTTGCCGATCGCGGACATACGCGGGTCTCGCACCGTGACACCTTTCTCTTGCGCCGTGCGACCGCATCCCAGAGGGAGCAGGCGAACTTCAGGTGTCGCGCAGGCAAAGCACCGTGGTCACGGAACCGCCAATTCCGCCCGTGACCAGGCGATTTACCGTTTTCTTAATTCTTCATGGGAACTGCCCTGGGAGGGGGATCTCAGAAGCGTCCCGACCCGCGGTACAGCTCCACCTCCCCGTCCAGTTCGACCGCGAGGACCGTGGCGTGCGGGTCGAGGTCGGCCGCGGCGGGCGGGTCGATCCACAGCACGCCGACGGCCTCGTGGAGTCCGCCGACGACCCGGTGGGCGAGTTCGGTGCCGGTGCCGAGGACGGTCACCCTGCGGACCGGCGTGACCAGGCCGCGCACACCGATCTCGGCGCGCGGGATGTCGTACAGAGTGAGGTAGAGGGTGCGGCGGTCGGCGGAGAGGGTGCTGGGCCCGTAGTGGTGCCCGGCCGGCAGTCCGCGCACCGTCCCGTACACGGCCTCGGAGTGCTTGCGGATCCACTCCCCCAGGCCTTCGAGGCGCTCCACCTGCGGCTCGGGGATGGTGCCGTCCTCCATCGGGCCGACGTCGAGGAGGAGGTTGCCGCCCCCGCCGATGGTCTCGGTGAAGTAGCGGATCAGCTGGGTGAGCGACTTGTGGTTGTGGTCGTGGTGCTGGTAACCCCACGAGTCGTTGATCGTCAGGCACAACTCCCAGGGGCCGTCCGGGGGTTCGATGGGGGCGCCCTGTTCGGGGGTGGCGTAGTCGCCCTCGCTGAGCATGCGGGCGTTGAAGACGACGTCGGGCGTGTACGAGCGGATGAGCGCGGCGAGTTCCCTGATGCGCCACTGCTCCTCGCTGCGGTCCCACTCGCCGTCGAACCACAGCAGGTCGGGCCGGTAGCGGGAGGCCAGTTCGCGGATCTGGCCGTCGCGGTAGGCGAGGAACCGCTCCCAGGCCTCGAGGTCCTCGAACTCGGCCGCGACCTCGGAGTAGCGGTTGTCCTCCTGCTCCGGCGGGCGGCCCGGCTTGCGGGTGCTGGCGTAGTCGGGGTGGTTCCAGTCCGAGTGCGAGTAGTACAGACCGACCTTGAGGCCCTTCTCGCGCAGGGCGTCGGCGTAGGGGCCGATGTAGTCGCGGCCGAGGTTGAGGTCGCCGTACGCGCTGTCTCACAGGGCGACGCCGTCGTGGTGCCGGCTGGTGAGGACGGCGTACCTGGCGCCTGCCCGGGCGAAGAGGTCGGCCCAGGCGCGCGGGTCGTAGTTCCCGCCGGTGAAGCGGGCGAGCTGGGACATGTACTGGTCGTGCGGCACGATGTCGTCGTAGAACGACCAGGACTCCTGGACGCCGTCGACGGCATAGATTCCCCAGTGGACGAAGATCCCCAACTTGGCGTCGGTGAACCACGGCTGCATGGGCACGGCTGAACTCCTCGTCAGGGCAAGGTCGCTTCGAGAAAGGGGCGGGCGCGGCTAGCGTGCCCGCCCCTGGGGGCCGGTCGCTATCGGCCGGTGACGCCGCGCCGCAGACGGAGCGTCAGGACCTGGAAGGGCCGCAGCGAGACCGCGATCGCGCCGTCGCCGTCGATCTCCGCGGCCTCCTCGGGCAGTGGCCGCTCCAGCAGGTCGGTGACCTGCGCGCCGGCGAGCGGGAATCCGGTGCGCAGCACGCCCCGGGCGCGGCCGCCGCGCGACTCGTACAACCGCACGACCACGTCACCGGACTCGTCGTCGGCGAGCTTGACCGCCTCGACGGTCAGACCGTCGCCGTCCACGGACACCACCGGCGCGGGTGCGCCCGCCGCGTCCACCACCCGCAGCGGCAGATTGAGGGCGTAGCCCTCGGCGACCGCGTCGCCGATCGTGGCGCCGGGGAGCAGGGAGTACGTGAACTTGTGCTTGCCCTGGTCGGCCTCGGGGTCCGGGATGCGCGGGGCGCGTACCAGGCTGAGGTGGACCGAGGTGGTCGTACCGCCGTCCTCGCGGACCGTGCGGGAGACGTCGTGGCCGTACGTGGAGTCGTTGATGACCGCGACGCCGTAGCCGGGTTCGCCGATGTGCGCCCAGCGGTGGCCGGAGACCTCGAAGCGGGCCGCCTCCCAGCTGGTGTTGGTGTGGGTGGGGCGCTGGACGTGGCCGAACTGGATCTCCGCGGAGGAGTGCGCCGCCCGGACGTCCACCGGGAAGCCGGCCTTGAGGATCTTCTCGGCCTCGTGCCAGTCGATCTCGGTCTCGAAGTCGATGCGGGGGCTGTCGGCGCGGAGGGTGATGGTCTGGGTGAGCGTCGAGCCCTTGCCGAAGGACCGCGTGACGCGGATCGCGCCGAGCAGGGGGTCGGCCGAGACGAGCTCGACGGAGTCGGGGGACAGGAGGTCCGTATAGCGGTTCTTGTAGTGCTTGTCGATGTCCCAGGCGTCCCAGTAGTTCGGGAGGTCGGTGTGCAGGCGGAGCAGGTTGCCCTTGTCGGCGAGCACTTCGCGGTTCGACCGCAGATCGTAGACAGAAGACAGTGTGCCGTCTTCCGCAACCTGTACACGGACCAGACCGTTGTCGAGAACCAGGCCGTCCGCCTTCACCGGCTGCGCGGGCTCGGCGTCGGTCAGGGGCGCGCTGCCGCCGGCGGGCACCTCCACGTACGCCGGTGTGCCGTCGGCCGTACGGACGACCTCCGCCCGGTCGCAGGGGCTGGTGTTGAACACCCGGGTGCCGCCGGCGCCCAGCGCCGCGACCGCCTCGGCCGTCAGCGCCTCCAGCTCCTCGGCGACACGGGCGTATTCGGCCTCCGCCTCCCGGTGCACCCAGGCGATCGAGGAGCCCGGCAGGATGTCGTGGAACTGGTGCAGCAGGACCGTCTTCCACAGCCGGTCGAGCTTCTCGTACGGGTACGCGTAGCCCGGCGCGTGCAGCGCGGCCGTCGTCGCCCACAGCTCGGCCTCGCGGAGCTTGTGTTCGCTGCGGCGGTTGCCCTGCTTGGTGCGGGCCTGGGAGGTGTAGGTGGCGCGGTGCAGCTCCAGGTAGAGCTCGCCGTTCCAGACCGGCGCCTCCTGGTACTCCTCGCGGGCCTTGGCGAAGAACGCGTCGGGGTGCTCGATGACGACCTTGGGCGAGCCCTCCAGGTCGGCCAGCCGGCGCGCCCGTTCCATGATCTCGCGGGTGGGGCCGCCACCGCCGTCGCCCCAGCCGAAGGGTGCGAGGGAGCGCGTACCGCCGCCCTTCTCACGGTAGTTGCGGACCGCGCGGTCCATCTCCTCGCCGCTGAAGCGGGCGTTGTAGGTGTCGACCGGCGGGAAGTGGGTGAAGATGCGGGTGCCGTCGATACCCTCCCACCAGAAGGTGTGGTGGGGGAACTTGTTGGTCTGGTTCCAGGAGATCTTCTGGGTCAGGAACCACTCGTTGCCGGCGAGCTTGGCGAGCTGCGGGTAGGCCGCGGTGTAGCCGAAGGAGTCCGGCAGCCAGACGCCCTTGGTCTCGACGCCGAAGTGCTCGATGAAGAACCGCTTGCCGTGGATGAGCTGACGGGCCATCGCCTCGCCGCCGGGCAGGTTGCCGTCGGCCTCGACCCACATGCCGCCGACCGGGGCCCACTGGCCCTTCTTCACCGAGTCCTGGATGCGGGACCAGACCTTCGGATAGTTGTCGCGCACCCACTCGTACTGCTGGGCCTGCGAGCAGGCGAAGATGAAGTCCTCGTACTCGTCGGCCAGGGACGTCACGTTGGAGAAGGTGCGGGACGTCTTGCGCTTGGTCTCGCGGATCGGCCACAGCCAGGCGGAGTCGATGTGCGCGTGGCCGACGCCGGAGACGGTGTGAGCGCTGGCGTGGGCGGGCCGGGCCAGGACGGGGGCGAGTACCTCGCGGACTGCGGCGGCGCTGCCGGAGACGTCGTCCAGGTCCAGGGTGTCCATGGCCCGGTCCAGGGCGTGCATGATCTCGTGCCGGCGCGGCTCGTGCTCGGCGAGGTGGACCATGAGCTCGGTCAGCACCTGGAGGTCCAGGTCTAGGTGCCACACGTCCTCGTCGAGGACGGCGAGGTCGGCGCGCTGGAAGGTGTACAGCGGCTTGTCGCCCGCCGTCAGGATGTCGCCCATCAGGGTCGGGGCCGAGAAGTTGTTCGCGAGGATGTCGGGGTTGGAGGCCGCCTCGACCAGGTAGTCGATCACCTCGCCGCCCGTCGCGGGGTTGGCGATCGGCACGTACTGGTTGAGCGGGTTGACCGCCTTCAGGGGCGTCCCGTCCGTGAGGTGGACCAGCGCCTCGGCCTGGTTGCCGGGCCAGTCGCCCACGAAGCCGAGGTCGATGACCGCCTCGACGCGCTGTCCGGCCCACTCGGCGGGGACCTGCCCGCGCATCCGGAACCAGGTGGTGCCCCAGGGCGGGCCCCACGGGGTGTCCATCGCGAAGGGCTCGTAGGGCGCGGCGGCGGCCTCCGCGAAGGGCACCGGCTCCCCCGGCGCCTGCCAGGCCTCGACCTCGAAGGGGACGGTGGCCGCGTAGATCGCGGGCTTGATGCGCTGGGTGTGGACGCGCTCGACGCGCTCCTCGATCCGGCGGCGTTCGTCGTGCATGAAGATCTCCAGGAACCAGGGAAGCCAGAAGGGGTGGAAAGCGCTTACCGAGCGCGCTCAGTCAAGGTACGCGAGACCGGGGTGGACGTCGGTGTACCCCTCGACCAGGCGCCGGGCCACGTTGACCGAGTCGACCAGCGGGTGCAGCGCGAAGGCCTTCACGGCCGTCGCACGGGAGTGGGACTCGGCGGCGGCCAGCACCTCCCGCTCGACGGCCTTCACCGAGCAGACCAGGCCGGTGGCGTGGTCGGGCAGCGGGGCGACGGCGACCGGGTGCGCCCCGTTGGCGTCGACCAGGCAGGGCACCTCGATGACGGCGTCCGCGTCGAGCACCGAGAGGGTGCCCTGGTTGCGGACGTTGAGGATCAGGGTCGTGCGCTCGTCGCGGGCGATGGCCCGCATCAGGGCGAGGGCCACCTTCTCGTAGCCGCCGGACAGGTCGTCGGCGTCGCGCTCGCCGGCGCCGGCCGTCTCCCGGTTCTCGGACATGTAGGTGGCCTCGCGCTCGGCGCGGGTGCGGTCCCAGGCGGTCAGGGCGGCCGCGTCGGGGCGCTTCATCTCTTCGTAGAAGCGGGCCTGCTGGTCGGCGAGGAAGGCGCCGCGGGTCTTCTCGGCCTGCTGGTAGGCGCGGACGGCTTCCCGGTTGAAGTAGTAGTAGTGCAGGTATTCGTTGGGAATGGCTCCCAGGGACTGCAGCCAGTCGACGCCGAAGAGCTTGCCCTCCTCGAAGGAGCCGAGCAGGTCGGGGTCGGCGAGCAGGCGCGGGAGCTCGTCGCGGCCGGCGACGCGCAGGCCGCGGACCCAGCCGAGGTGGTTGAGGCCGACGTAGTCGATCCAGGCCTCGCGCGGGTTGGCGCCGAGCACGCGGGCGATACGGCGGCCGAGGCCGACCGGCGAGTCGCAGATGCCGATGACGCGGTCGCCCAGGTGGCGGGACATGGCCTCGGTGACCAGTCCGGCCGGGTTGGTGAAGTTGATGAGCCAGGCGTCGGGGGCGAGGCGGGCCACGCGGCGCGCGATGTCGACGGCCACGGGGACCGTCCGCAGGCCGTACGCGATGCCGCCCGCGCCGACGGTCTCCTGGCCGAGGACACCCTCGGCCAGCGCCACCCGCTCGTCGTGGGCCCGGCCCTCCAGTCCGCCGACGCGGATCGCGGAGAAGATGAAGTCGGCGCCGCGCAGGGCCTCGTCGAGGTCGGTGGTGGCGGTCACCTTGGGTGCGTCGGGTACGTCGGCGGCCTGCTCATCCAGTACACGGGCGACTGCATACAGTCGACTGTCGTCCAGATCGTGCAGAACGACTTCCGTGACCCGGCCCTCGGCGTGGTCCGTCAGCAGCGCCCCGTACACGAGCGGTACGCGGAATCCGCCGCCGCCCAGAATCGTCAGCTTCACGCTGCGCCCGCCTTTCCAGATTTCCGTGGTTCTCCTGCCATGACCACGTCGACGCCGGCCTCCTCCAGGGAGGACCGCGTCGCCGCGTTCACCGGCGCGTTCGTCACCACCGCGTCCAGGTCCTCGGGACCGCAGACCTTCGCCATGCCGGTACCCGGAAACTTCGCCGAGTCGGCGAGCAGGACGACCTTGTCACTGGCCTTGATCATGGCCCGTTTCACCGGGACCTCGACGACCGTCGTGTCCATCACCTGCCCGCCCGGGCGCACTCCACTGGTGCCGAGGAAGAGCCAGTCGGCATGCAGCTGGCGCAGGTTGTCCTCGGTGAGGAAGCCGACCAGGGAGCGGTACTCGCGGCGGACCATGCCGCCGAGCAGCACCAGCTCGATGCCCTCGTCGTCGGCGAGCTCCTCGTAGACCACGAGGTTGCTGGTGATCACGGTGAGGCGGCGGCCGTGCAGTTGGCGGGCCAGGCGGTAGGCGGTGGTGCCGATGTCGAGCAGCACCGACTGACCGTCGGCGACCATGGCGGCGGCATGCGCGGCTATGGCGTCCTTCTCGGCCACGCGCACCTCGGCGACCTCGGCGAAGGGCTGGTCGCCCTCGTCGGCCACGGCGCCGCCGTGCACCCGCGTCAGCAGGCCGTCCTCCTCGAGTTTGACGAGGTCGCGTCTGACCGTGGCGGGGCTCACACCCAGCTGCTCGGAGAGATCGGTCACGGCCGCGGGTCCGCCGGAGCGAAGGACCCGCAGGATG
The DNA here is from genome assembly GCF_059026085.1 of Streptomyces sp. a15. Lineage (NCBI taxonomy): Bacteria > Bacillati > Actinomycetota > Actinomycetes > Kitasatosporales > Streptomycetaceae > Streptomyces > Streptomyces sp. A15. Next base: position 142,401 of record NZ_JBWLKM010000007.1, read on the forward strand.
AGTTGATGTCGTCGTTCTGCCAGCACGACGTGAACACTACTCGTCATCTTCAATCATTTCTATGCTCACTTCTGCTGAGGTCTTGACCAATGTCGCCGAGCAGCGCACGATTCCGGTCACGAAATGAAGAGTTTTGACGAGCTCTCCCGACGAGAGGATGTGCGCGTGGACGACGACCGGCCCGACGTGCTGCTGACCGGGCTGCTCTTCTACGACCTCGTCCTCACCGGTCTGGACAGGCCGCCCACGCCGGGCGAGGAGATCTGGACGGCCGGCATGGGCTGCGGCCCCGGCGGCATCGCCAACCTGGCCGCCGCCGCCGCCCGCTTCGGTCTGAGGACCTCCCTGGCGACGGTCTTCGGCGACGACTTCTACGGCGCGTACTGCCAGGAGATCCTCGCCGGCCAGGAAGGCGTCGACCTCTCGCTGTCCCGCGTCGCCCAGGGCTGGCACACCCCGGTCACCGTCGCGCTCGCACACGGCCAGGACCGGGCCCTCGTCACGCACGGCCAGGAACCGCCGTACTCGCAGGACGCACTGATGGGCGACCCGCCCGAGGCGCGCACCGCCCTCGTGCACCTCGAGGCCGAACCGCGCGCCTGGCTCGCCAAGGCCGCCGCGAACGGCACCCAGATCTACGCCGACGTCGGCTGGGACCCCACCCAGGAGTGGTCCACCGCCCTCCTGGACCAGCTCTCCCTGTGCCACGCCTTCCTGCCCAACGAGACCGAGGCGATGGCCTACACCCGCACCGACAGCGCGGTCGCGGCCCTCGGCACGCTCGCCGAACTGGTTCCGGTGGCCGTGGTGACACGCGGCGGCGACGGCGCCGTCGCCGTGGACCAGAGCACCGGCGAGTACGCCGACGTGCCCGCCCTCGACCTCGACGTCCTGGACGCGACGGGCGCCGGGGACGTCTTCGGCGCGAGCTTCGTGGCGGCCTCGCTCGGCGGCTGGCCGCTGGAGGAACGGCTGCGGTTCGCCGTACTGGCCGCCGGCCTGTCCGTACAGCACCACGGCGGCGCGCTGGCGGCGCCCGGCTGGTACGGCATCGACCGCTGGTGGCGCTCCCTGACCGATCCCGAGCTGAAGCGGACGTACGGCTTCCTGGCCGAGCGACTGCCCGGCGATCCCGGTCCGCCCGTCCAGTACGCCCCGGTGACGCCTCCCGCACGGCAGCACTGACCCCCCGGGCTCGTAAGACCCCCGACATCCCCCCTCGTATGCGAAGTCACGAACAGATCCGAAAGGCGGTGGGAGCTGTGCGGCTCTCACGAAGAGGCCTCCTGCGCGCGGGCCTGGCCGGCACGGCCGCCACCGCGCTGGGCGGCCTGGCGTCCGGCTGTGCCGTTCCGACCGGCTCGACCGGCCGGAAGATGGTCCTGTGGTACTGGGACGGCGGCCTGGGCGACACGGTCATCGACAAGGCCAAGGCCCGTTACGACAGCACGGTCGACCTCCAGGCCATCAAGATCGGCGGCTACTACCGGTCCAAGCTGATCACCACGATGGCCGGCCGCGCCCACATCCCCGACATCGCCGGCCTCAAGGGCGAGGACATGGCGTCCTACCTGCCCAACGCGGACCAGTTCGTGGACCTGCGGACCCTGGGCGCGGAGAAGTACAAGAGCCAGTACCTGTCCTGGAAGTGGGACCAGGGCATCGCCGACGACGGCTCGATGGTGGGCTTCCCCATCGACTGCGGGCCGGTCGCGCACTTCTACCAGTACGAGGTCTTCCGCAAGGCGGGACTGCCGTACGAGCCCGCCGACGTGTCCCGGGAGCTCAACACCTGGGAGAAGTACTTCGCGGCGGGCGAGCAGCTCCGGAAGCGGATTCCGGGGACCTGCCTGCTCACTGACGTCAACAGCGTCTTCGAGAACGTGGTCCAGCAGGGCAGCAAGCGGTACGTCGACAAGGACCGGCACTTCATCGGCGACCAGGAGCACGTGCGGGGCGCCTGGGCGCTCGCCGTTCAGGCCAAGCGGCGCGGGATCGTCTCCAACCTGGTCACCGGCACCCCGGACCAGATCTCGGCGGTGGACTCCGGCAAGCTGCCCAGCCAGCTCGGCGCCTCCTGGGCAACGTACGACATCAAGAACGGCAACCCGAAGACCAAAGGCAGATGGCGGATCGCCGACATGCCGGTGCGGCCCTCCAACAACGGCGGCTCCTTCCTGTCGATCACCAAGGAGTGCCGGGAGCCCGAGCGGGCCTTCGAGATCATCGCGTGGATGCTCAACGCGGCCAACCAGGCCTCGGGGTACGTCGACGCGGGTCTCTTCCCCTCCACCCCGGCCTCGTACGGCCTGAAGCAACTGCGCGAACCCGACCCGTTCTTCGGCGGCCAGGTGACGACGGACGTCTTCGGGCCCGCCGCGCAGAAGATCGTGGTCGCCTACAACAGCCCCTTCGACGTGGCGCTCGGGCAGCCCATCAAGGACGAGATCAAGAACGTCGGCGTCCTCGGCAAGGACCCGGAGAAGGCCTGGAGTGACGCCATGAGCAAGTGCCGGCGGATCGCGAAGCACCTGGGGGTGAGCTACTGATGGCCACCGTCCCCGCCCTGGAGAAGCCCCCCGTGGTCCTGGCGGACCCGCCCGCCGTGCGGCCGAGGAACGGGTTGCGCAAGTACTGGCACCTGTATGCCGCGATCTCCCCGTTCTATCTGCTGTTCGTCGCCTTCGGTCTGATCCCCGTCGGCTTCTCGCTCTACCTCTCCTTCCACCGCTGGGACGGCCTCGGCTCGATGGAGTGGGCGGGCCTGTCGCAGTACCAGTACCTGGTGAGCGACAGCGACTTCTGGAGCTCGATCGGCAACACGATCATCATCTGGGCGCTGGCCACCTTCCCCATGATCTTCCTGGCGATGGTCACGGCCGTGATGCTCAACGCGGCGGTCCGCTTCAAGAACGTCTACCGGTTCGCCTACTTCCTGCCGAACGTCACCTCGGTGGTGGCGATCGCGATCGTCTTCGGCTCGGTGTTCTCCACCAACTTCGGCCTGGTGAACGCCCTGTTGCAGGCCTTGGGCCTTGACCAGGTGGCCTGGCTGAACACGCCGTGGGGCATCAAGGTCGCCATCGCGACGCTGATGACCTGGCAGTGGGTCGGCTACAACGCGATCATCTTCCTCGCGGGACTGCAGACCATCCCGGGCGAGCTGTACGAGGCGGCGCGCATGGACGGCGCCGGGCCCCTGCAGACGTTCTTCCGGATCACGCTGCCCCTGCTGCGGCCGACCCTGCTGTTCGTGCTCGTGGTCTCCACGGTCACCGGCCTGCAGAGCTTCACCGAAGCGCAGGTCCTGCTGCAGAACACCTCGAACGACTCGACGTTCTCCGGCGGTCCGGACCACGCGGGCCGGACGATGGTCCTCTACTTCTTCCAGCAGACCTTCGACAACAACGACTTCGGCTACGGCGCCGCCGTGGCGTGGGGCATCTTCCTCGTCGTCGTCATCTTCTCGATCATCAACTGGCGGCTGGTGCAGCGCCGCGACGAAGACTAGGGAGGCCCGAACACCATGGCATCCATCCAAGGCACGAGGCGCCCCAAGGGCATACAGGGTGTCCGGCGCCGGGGCATCGCACTGCACGCGGTCCTCGTCATCGGGCTGCTGCTGTCGGCCTTCCCGTTCTACTGGGCCATCATCATGTCGACGCACACGTCGACCGAGATCTTCTCCTACCCGCCGAAGCTGCTGCCCGGCTCACACTTCCTGCAGAACGCGCGCAGTCTCTTCGACAACATCGACTTCTTCGGCTCGATGTTCAACTCGCTGCTCGTGGCGTGTGCGGTGACCTTCCTGGTCCTGTTCTTCGACTCGCTGGCCGCGTTCGTCTTCGCCAAGTTCGACTTCCCGGGCCGCAGGCTGCTGTTCGTCGTGCTGATGGCGATCTTCATGGTGCCGACGCAGATGGCGATCATCCCGCAGTTCGTGATCATGGCGAAGATCGGCTGGATCGGCTCGATGACGGCGCTCATCGTGCCGGCCGCGGCCAACGCGTTCGGCATCTTCTGGATGCGCCAGTACATGCGGAGCGCGATCCACGACGAACTGCTGGACGCCTCGAAGATCGACGGGGCGAACTTCCTGCGCCAGTACTGGCACGTGGCCCTCCCGGTCGTCCGCCCGGGTCTCGCCTTCCTCGGCATCTTCACCTTCATGGCCCAGTGGAACGACTACGCCTGGCCCCTGATCGCCCTCACCAACCCGGACAACGTCACCCTCCAGGTCGCGCTGTCCCAGCTCAACGGCGTCCATGGCACCACCGACTACGGCATGGTGATGACCGGCGCGCTGCTCGCCCTCGTCCCGCTGCTGATCGTCTTCGCGATCGGCGCCAAGCAGATCATCGGCGACCTCGGCAAGGGGGCCATCCGCTGATGGACCCCTTGCTGGCGCTGCGCCCCTGGGAGACACCCGAGGTGACGTCCTGGGGGCGGCTGCCGATGAACGCCACAGGCCGCCGCCCCGGGGCGCTGAAGCTGGACGGCGACTGGCGCTTCCAGCTGCTGCCGGCCCCGGACGCGCCGGTCGCGGAGATGTGGTCGTCGGCATACGTTCCCGGTGTCTGGACCATGCAGGACACCGACGACCCTCCGCAGTACACGAACGTCCGTATGCCGTATACAGAATTCCCTCCACTGTCGCCCGCCGACAATCCGACGGGTGTGTACGAGCGTGCGGTGGACGTGCCCGCCGAGTGGGCGGGGCGGCGGATCGTGCTCCAGGTCGGGGCCGCCGAGAGCGTCCTCCTCGTGCACGTGAACGGGCGGCCGGTCGGCATCTCCAAGGACTCCCATCTGGCCGCCGACTTCGACCTGACGGGGCTGGTGCGGGCCGGTGAGCGGGCGGTCGTACGGCTGACGGTCGTGAAGTGGTCGGACGCCTCGCACATCGAGGACCAGGACCAGTGGTGGCACGGGGGCGTCACCCGGTCGGTGCTGCTGTACGCGACGGATCCGCTGCACCTCGCCGACGTGAGCGTGCGGGCGGGCCGGTACGGGGAACTGCGGGTCGACTGCCGGGTGCGGGAGTCGGGAGGCGGTGCGCTGCCCGAGGGCTGGTACGTCAGCGGCGAACTCGACGGTCACCTGCTCACGCAGGACACCGAGTTCGACCGGGCCAACACCGACGACGACCGCGTCTCCGACTTCCTCGGCGAGGCACGGCTGCAGACCACCGTCGCCGACGTGCGTACCTGGAACGCCGAGACGCCCGAGCTGTATGACCTGACCGTGCGGCTGCACCGCGCCGACGGCACGGTCGCCGACGCCTCGCAGCACCGCGTCGGCTTCCGGGACGTCGAGATCGTCGGGCGGGACCTGCTGGTCAACGGCGAGCGGGTGTTCGTCCGGGGCGTCAACCGGCACGACTTCCATCCGCTGACCGGGCCGACGGTGTCGTACGACGACATGCGCGCCGATCTGGTCGTGCTGAAGCGTTTCGGCTTCAACGCGATCCGCACCTCCCACTACCCGGGCGATCCGGCGCTGTACGACCTCGCCGACGAGCTCGGTTTCTATGTCGTCGACGAGGCGGACATCGAGTCCCATGACCACGCGCACGAGATCGCCGACGACCCGCGCTATCTGAACGCCTTCGTGGACCGGGTCTCCCGGATGGTGCTGCGGGACAAGAACCACCCCTCGGTGATCATCTGGTCGCTGGGCAACGAGTCCGACTACGGCGCCAATCACGACGCGGCGGCGGGCTGGGTGCGCCGGCACGATCCGACCCGGCCGATCCAGTACGAGGGCGCCGCCAAGCTCGGCTGGGCGGACCCGGAGCTCGCCTCCGACATCGCCTGCCCGATGTACGCGTCGCTGGAGGACTGCGTCGCGCACGCGCTGTCCGGCGAGCAGACCAAGCCGCTGATCCAGTGCGAGTACTCCCACGCGATGGGCAACAGCAACGGCACGCTGGCGGACCACTGGGCGGCCATCGAGTCCACCCCGGGGCTTCAGGGCGGCTTCATCTGGGAGTTCTGGGACCACGGCATCCTGCAGCGTGTGAACAACGGAAGACCGGTGGGCCGCGGGGGCGCCGGACTCTATGACAACGGTGTCGCCGCGCCCGGCCACCGCTGGGCGTACGGCGGCGACTTCGGGGAGCGGATCCACGACGGTGCGTTCATCGCCGACGGCGTGGTCTTCCCGGACCGCACGCCCAAGCCCGTGATGTACGAGCACCGGGAGATCGCGGCGCCGGTGCGGCTGGAGTGCTTCCGGCACGAGGGCGTCGTCGTCGGCAACCACCAGCACTTCCGCGGCACGGACTGGCTGTCCGCCCGGTGGGAGCTGGCCCTGGCCGACGGCGGCACGCTGACCGCGCCCGCCGCTCTGCCCGATCTGCGCCCCGGTGAGACGGCGGCGGTGCCGCTGCCGTTCGAGCTGCCCGAGGACGGCGGTGAGGCGTGGCTGACGCTGCGGGTGACGACCGCCGACGACGAGCCGTGGGCGCCGCGCGGGACGGTGGTGTGTCTGCCGCAGGTGCGGCTGCGCGCGGCGGCGCCCTTCGAGAGCCTCGCCCCGGTGGTGCAGAACCGTTCCGTCGAGGTCGACGGGGAGGGGCTGCTGGTACATCCCCTGCTCGCCTCCGCCCCCGTTCTCTCGCTGTGGCGGGCGCCCACCGACAACGACGAGCTGGGCGGGATGGCGCTGCGCTGGCGGACCTGGGGGCTGGACACGCCGGTGCGCAAGGTCGTCGACGTACGCCGGGTGGCGGGGCAGGTCACCGTGCACGCCGAGTACGCGACGGAGCCGGGTGTCGTCCGCCATGTGCAGGTGTTCACGCCGGTCGAGGGCGGCATCCGTGTCGAGGAGCGGGCCGAACTGCCGGACGGGCTCGCCGATGTGGCGCGGGTCGGGTCCGTGTTCGAGACGGTGGCGGGTCTGGACCTGATGGAGTGGTACGGACAGGGCCCCTGGGAGTCGTATCCGGACCGCGGTTTCGGCGCGCCGGTCGGCCATCACTGCGTACCGGTGGACGAGTTGTTCACCCCTTATCTGCGTCCGCAGGAGAGCGGCGGGCGGCACGGCGTACGGCGGTTCACGCTGTCCGCGCCGGACGCCACCGGTCTCACGGTCGCGCTGGACGAGCCGCGGCAGGTGTCCGTGACCCGTTACCGCGCCGAGGACCTGACCGCCGTGACCCATCATGACGAACTCGTCCCGAGGGCGGGGTGCGTGGTCCATCTCGACGCGGCCCACCGCGGGCTGGGCACCGCCTCGTGCGGACCCGACACCTCACCGTCGTACCTCATCGCACCGGGTGTCCACCGCTGGAGCTGGACCCTGCGCGCCCTCTGATCTCCCCCCACGCCTTCTCTGTCACCTTTTACGCAGTGTTACGGAGCACACGTGTGCGTTTCGCATGAGCACGACCAGGGTGAGGCCGCGCAGGCCGGTGCCGGAAGACGCGGTTTCCTGCGGGCGACGGCGCTGCTGGGCGCCGCCGCGACGGCCGGTCTCGCGCTGCCGGCGGCCGCCGAGGCGGCCCCGGCTTCCGCGGCGAGTTGGCGGCCGGACCCGGACAGCCGGCGTTTCACCCTCGCCGTCATGCCCGACACGCAGTACCTCTTCGACGGGCCGAGCATCGACGAGGCGCCGTTCGAGGCGTCCTTGCGCTATCTGCTGGAGCACGGCAGGGACGAGAACATCGTCTTCCTGTCGCATCTCGGCGACCTCACCCAGAACGGCAGCCAGGTCGAAGTCAGCGCGATCGGCGAGGCGTTCAAGCTTCTCGACCGGAAGGGCGTCGGCTACAGCGTCCTGGCAGGCAACCACGACGTGAAGTCGTCGACCGACGACCAGCGCGGCTCGACGCCGTACCTGGACACCTTCGGACCGGACCGCTTCAAGGGCAAGCCGACGTTCGGCGGGGCCTCGCCGGACGGCTACAACACCTTCCACCTCTTCCGGGCCGCCGGCCGGGAGTGGATGGTGCTCGCACTGGACTGGCGACTGTCGGCGAAGGGGTACGCGTGGGCGAAGGAGGTCCTGGCCGCGCACCCGAAGACGCCCGTCGTCCTCACCACGCACGAGCTGATCGTCGAGGACGACAGCCTGTCGACGTACGGGCAGCAGCTGTGGGACCAGCTGGTCGAGGACCACGACCAGATCTTCCTCACCCTCAACGGCCACTACTGGCCCGCGGCCCGCGCAACCCGCAAGAACGCGGCGGGACATGACGTCCACCTTCACTTGACGAACTATCAGAACCGATACTTCGGCGGCGCGGCCATGATCCGCCTCTACCGCTTCGACCTCGACCGGAACACCATCGACGTGGAGACGGTATCCCCGTGGATCCTGGGCCGGGCCGCGAAGGGGCTCAATGAGCTCGAGCGGCAGGAGATCGAACTGAGCGGTGACGCCGACCGGTTCTCGGTGGACATCGACTTCGCCGCGCGATTCTCCGGCTTCGACCCAGTGCCCGGCCGCCCCGAGCGGCCCGCCGCGAAGATCGTCGTCCCGGGCACGGTCGCGTACTGGCGCTTCGAGTCGCCCGTGAACGGCACCGTCCGCGACCTGTCCGGCCGCGGCAACGACCTCACCCTGGTGACGGTGGGCGGCGGCTCACTGGGCTGGTCCTCGGACCACCACCCGGATCAACCCGGCCACGGCAGCCTGGAGTTCCAGGGCTACAAGCCGCCGTTGAAGGGCGCGTACCTGCGCACGGTCGACGGCGCTCCACTCAACTCCGCGACTTTCAGGGGCGGTTACACCATCGAGGCCTTCTACCGTCTCCCCGCCGACTGGGACCCGTCCCACCACGCCTGGTCCGGCCTGGTCAGTCGTACCGGCACGGGCGGCGCCGCCGGGAAGACCGGCGACGACCCGGACGAGCCGATCGCCACGCTCTCCCTGTCGAACGACCGCGAGCCCCAGTGGGCCATGCGCCCGCTCAACCAGGAGGGCATCGCCACCAACTGGGGTCAGGAGACGCCACTGGAGACCTGGTGGCACCTCGCTGTCGTCAACGACGGCATGCACACCACGCTGTACGTCCAGGGCTGCCCGGTCGTCCGCAACCCGAAGGCGTCCGCCGTCGGGATCACCTCGGTCGGACTGCCGTGGCTGCTCGGCGGCTACGAGTACGGCGGCCAGATCGACCAGATCCTCTACGGTCGGCTCGGCGACGTCCGGATCGTCGAGCGGGCGCTGCCGGTCACGGCGTTCATGAACCACTGACCCACCTCGAGCCCCTCGACCTCTCCTCCACTCCATCCCCGTGCTCGACGCGTGTCCGCGTCCGCCCCCTTGAGAGAGATCAGCCCATGTCCGAGCAACAGCTGCCCAGTTGGGCGGATCCGTCCGTCTCCTCCGCCGCCCTCGATCCGCAGGGCCTGTCCAGACGTCAGCTCATGCGCCGCGCGGGCCTGTTCGGCGCCGCCTTCGCGGCCGGTTCTCTCGCGACTCCCGCGGCCGCCCGGCCCCTCCCGTTCGGCGGCGAGGACCCGCGCCTCGCCTACCTCGTCGGCGACCACCACGTCCACTCCGTCTACAGCCACGACGCGAAGTACACGTTCCACCAGATCACCCAGGGGGCCGCCAAGTACGGCCTCGACTGGATGGTGTTCAACGAGCATTCCAACTTCGGGCACGCCCAGTACGGGGCGAAGCTGGAACACGAGGAGATCCTCAAGGCGCGCGCCCAGAACCCGTGTCAGCTGATCTTCCAGGGCCTGGAGTGGTACATCCCGGGCGCCGAGCACTGCACGATCTTCGCGGCGCCGGGTCCGCACGAGGTCGACCTGCTGACCCGGTTCGAGCTCGCCTACGACGGCAAGCTGCTCGGCTACACGGCGGGCGGTCCCACCGACCCCGACACACCCCGCAACGAGGCGCACGCCGTCAAGGCCATCCAGTGGCTCGCCGAACAGCGCCGCACCGGATACGTCGACGACGTGCTGGTTTTCGCCAACCACCCGTCCCGCCTGGGCATCGACTCCCCGCACGAGCTGCGAAACTGGCGCGACGCGGCCCCCGAGATCATGATCGGCATGGAGGGCGCGCCCGGTGCGCAGGGCGGCGGCATCCCGGGCTGGGTCGGATCCGGCCAGCAGCGCGGCGAGTACACGAACAAGCCGTCCGCGAACTCCTGGCCCGGCTACCCGGAGAACGCCTACGTCCTGTACGGCGGCTTCGACTGGATGACTGCGACGGTCGGCGGCATGTGGGACGCGATGCTCGCCGAGGGCAAGCTCTTCACGATCACCACCAACTCCGACGTGCACCGGGTCGTCTTCGACACCTGGAAGAACGGCGACTGGGCACCGGGGCAGAACTTCGACAACACCGGGCACATCCCCGACCCGGTGAACACCGACACCGAGCAGCCGGGCGGCGACTTCTGGCCCGGCCAGTTCAGCCGCACCCATGTGGGCGTGACCCGCTACGGCTACCGCGCGGTGATGTCCGGCCTGCGCGCGGGCCGGGTCTGGCTCGACCACGGGCATCTGCTGGACGGTCTCGACGTACGGCTGAAGCGGACCCACGACGCCGGCCGGGGCGTCACGCTCGGCGGCCGGCTGCGCGTCCGCAAGGGCGACAGGCTCAGCCTCGAGGTCACCGTGACGACGGCCTCGCGGCCCAACGCCCAGGGAATCCTGCCCGAGTTGGCGCACGTGGACGTGATCCGGGGCGCGGTGCGCGGCCCGGCGACCGACCGGGACACCTGGCAGGCGCCCGACACCAAGGTCGTCCACACGGCGGACGTCCTGGGCCGCAAGGGGACGTACACGCTGCGTATCCCGGTGACCGCCGGCGACGAGTCCTTCTACGTCCGGCTGCGCGGCAGCGACGGCAACCGCAACGGCACGGGCTATCTGGGCACCTCCGTGGACCCGCACGGTCCGATTCCCCATGTGCCCGGTGACGGTGACCCGTGGGCCGATACGTGGTTCTATTCCAACCCCATCTTCGTCGACGTGGCTGGTGCCTGACGAAGCGTCAACTGTTCGCCCTCTTCCTTTCATTAGGTGCCCTCACGCTCGGTGCGGGCACGGCGTCGGCCGCCGGCGACCCGCACTGGGCGCAGACCGGCACGGCGTACACCGACACGCTCGGTGGCGGGCAGGGGCTCGCCACCCGGGCGAACGGCTCGCTGCTGTACCGGGGACTGGCCTCCATCCCGCTGGACCTGCGCGTCAAGGGCTGGAATCACATCGGTGACCCGGACATCGCACGCGGGTACGTCTTCGACGCCTACCAGAGGCCCGACACGGCCACGTCGAAGATGTTCGCGGTGACCACCCCGGCCGGGAAGCGCTACCGGGATTCATTCGCAGTGCCCCGGCGTTCACGCCGGGAGTGAAGCGAATCTGATGGTTGCGACGCGGAGCGTCGCGGTGCCCTTCCGGCGGAGCCGGACTCGGCTGCAGGAGCGGCGAGCGTTCGCACGAATGTTCCGTCGTGACGGTGGGTGTGCGACATGTCTAATGTGATCGTCATGCAGCTCAGGTACGCCTTCAGGTTGTACCCGGACCCCGGCCAGCAGACCGCGTTGGCCAGGGCGTTCGGGTGCGCCCGCGTCGTGTTCAACGACGCGGTGCGTGCCCGTGAAGACGCCCGCAAGGCCGAGCAACCGTTCCCCAAGGCCGCGGAGTTGTCCACCCGCCTGATCACCCAGGCCAAGCGGACAGCGGAACGGTCCTGGCTGGGCGAGGTCTCTGCGGTCGTCCTGCAGCAGTCCCTGCGCGATGTCGAGAGCGCCTATCGCAACTTCTTCGCCTCCTTGAAGGGCGCCCGCAAGGGGCCCAAGATCGGTCCGCCGCGCTTCAAGTCCCGCAAGGATGCCCGGCAGTCGATCCGGTTCACCGCCAACGCCCGCTGGCACCTCACCGACAGCGACCGCCTGAACCTGCCGAAGATCGGCGCGGTGAAGGTGAAGTGGTCGCGCACCCTGCCCACCACCCCCACCTCGGTCACCGTCATCAAGGACGCGGCCGACAGGTACTTCGCGTCCTTCGTCATCGACACCGACCCCACCACCGACGCGGCACGGATGCCCGAAACCGACCGCACCATCGGCATCGACCTCGGCCTCACTCACTTCGCCGTCCTGTCCGACGGCACGAAAATCGACTCCCCGCGGTTCCTGCGCCGCGCGGAGAAGAAGCTGAAGAAGGCCCAGCGGGAGCTGTCCCGCAAACAGAAGGGATCCAAGAACCGCGAAAAGGCCCGCCTGACGGTCGCCCGCGCCCACGCCCAGGTCACCGACGCCCGCCGCGAGTTCCACCACCAGCTCTCCACGAAGCTGATCTCCGAGAACCAAGGGATCGCCGTGGAGGACCTGTCGGTGGCGGGACTGGCCCGCACCAGGCTGGCCAAGTCCGTGCACGACGCCGGATGGTCCTCGTTCGTGAACATGCTGGAATACAAAGCGGCAAGATACGGGCGGACTCTAGTGAAGATCGGCCGGTTCGAGCCGACCTCCCAGACCTGCTCCACCTGCGGCGTCAAGGACGGGCCCAAACCCCTGAACGTGCGGGAATGGACCTGTACCGCCTGCGGCACGGTCCACGACCGGGACCACAATGCCGCGATCAACGTGAAGACGGCCGCCGGACTGGCGGTATCGGCCTGCGGAGCGCCGGTAAGACCGGGAGCAATCCCGGCACAGCGTGAAGAAACAGGAAGCCACGGATTCCCGACCCAAGTCCGTGCCGCGTAGCGGCACAGCAACAAGTCGAGAAGGCCAGAATCCTCGGGCTTCAGCCCGAGGTGCAAGTCAAGAGTACGTCCACCGGCTCAACCCAACCCGGGCGAGAAGCTGAACAACTCCTTCGCCACCGTCTCGCCCGACGGGCAGTGGATGGTGTCGGGCGAGTGGGGCGAGCAGACCAGACTCCAGGTCTTCCCCGCCCCGCTGCTCAACCCGGCCACTCCCCCGACGGGAGGCGACCTGAAGGAGGCCGGGCAGATCACGCTCGACAAGCCGGTGCGTGACATCCAGGGCTGCGACTTCTTGAACGACACCCGGCTGGTGTGCGCCTCGAACGACGCCACCGGCACGCTGTTCCCCGAGATCCGGCCGCTCCTCCAGGTCGACCTGGCTCGAAAACTGGACGGGCGGCCGGTCACCGGCTCGGTGACGAGCCTGTTCGCCCTGCCGCAGCGCAGCGTGTGCACGGGCACGTTCGAGACGGAGGGCGTCGACTACGACGCCGGCCCCGGCACCCTGCGGGTGGAGATGATCCCGCCGGGCGTGTGCGCGGTGACGACCGCCGTCCACTCGTACCAGCAGGTCACCGACTGATCACCGGAGATACGGCGAACCTCAGGCGTAGAACCGCGACAGGCTCTGCAGCACCGCCGCCGGCTTCGTCCCGCCCTCGATCTCGATCGCCCCGTCGACGGCGACCTGCACACCGCCCGGCACGTCCTCGACCTCCACCAGCTTCGCCACCAGCCGGATGCGCGAGCCGACCTTCACCGGGGAGGGGAAACGCACCTTGTTCAGGCCGTAGTTGACCTTCGTGGTGACGCCCTGGACGTCCAGCAGCTCGGTGAACAGCGGGATGAAGAGGGAGAGGGTGAGATAGCCGTGCGCGATGGGGGCGCCGAAGGGGCCCGCCGCGGCCTTCTCCGGGTCCACGTGGATCCACTGGTGGTCGCCGGTCGCGTCGGCGAAGGTGTTGATGCGCTCCTGCGTGACCTCGATCCACTCGCTGGTGCCGAGGTCGCTGCCGGCGAGCTTCTTCAGTTCGTCGAGGCCGTTGACGGTGATGCCCATGTGGCTTTCCTTAGCTGGGAGTCGAACGCTGAGAGGTGAACGTCAGGAGTGGGTGCCGAAGCGCTTGCGCACCCGGGACTTGAGGAGCTTCCCGGAGGCGGTGCGCGGGAGTTCGTCCGCGACGACGACCGATTTCGGGATCTTGTACTTGGCGAGCCGGCCGGCGAGCGAGGCCAGTACCTCGTCGGGGTCCGGCGAGGCGCCCTCGCGGGGGACGACGACCGCGCGCGGCACCTCGCCCCACTTGTCGTCGGGCACGCCGATGACCGCGCACTCGACGATGTCCGGGTGGGCGAGGAGCAGGTCCTCGATCTCGGCGGGGTAGATGTTCTCCCCACCGGAGATGATCATGTCCTTTATACGGTCGACGATGTACACGTAACCGTCCTCGTCGACCCGCGCCGCGTCCCCGCTGCGGAACCAGCCGTCCGCGAAGGAGGCGTCCGTCTCCTCGGGCAGCCCCCAGTAGCCGGGCATGACATGAGGCCCGCGGACCACGACCTCGCCGGTCTCGTCGACGTCGACGGGAGCCAGGTCCGGCCGTACCACCCGGACGTCGGTGAAGAAGTGCGGCACCCCGGCCGAACCCGCCTTGCTCACCGCGTGTTCGGCGTCCAGGAACAGCGTCCCGGGGGACGCCTCCGTCATGCCGTAGCCCTGGAGGAAGGTCAGGCCCCGCTCCTGGTACGCGGCGATCAGCGGCGACGGCACCGGGGAGCCGCCGCAGGTGAGGATCCGCAGGGAGGACAGGTCGGCGTCCTTCCAGCGGGGGTGCCGGGCGATCTGGTCGAACATCGTCGGCACGCCGAACATGAAGGTGATCCGGTGCCGTTCGACCAGGTCGAAGGTGGCGTCCGGGTCGAAGGCCTCGACCAGGACGCAGGTGCCGCCCTTGAGGAGGACCGGCAGGGTGAGCATGTTCAGGCCCGCCGTGTGGAACAACGGGGCGGAGACCAGGGCGCGTTCGTCGGCGAGCAGATCGTGGTCGATGAGGACGTTGATCGCGTTCCAGGTGAGGTTGCCGTGGGTGAGCATCGCGCCCTTGGGGCGGCCGGTGGTGCCCGAGGTGTACATGATGATGCAGGTGTCGTCGGCGCCGACCGGCTCGTCGATGGGCTCGTCCTTGGCCGAGCTCAGCGCCTCCTCGTATTCGGCGCCGACCTCGACGTACGTCCGCACGTCGGTGCTGCCCGGCAGACCGGCGACCAGTCCCTGGAACGACGGGCCGTAGACGAGTGCCTTGGCACCGGAGTCGGCCAGCTGGTAGGCGATCTCCGGGCCGACGAGGCGGGTGTTCAGCGGCACGAACACCGCGCCGAGGACGCCCGCCGCGAACAGGGTCTCCAGATAGGAGGGGTGGTTGGTGCCGAGGTAGGCGATGCGGTCGCCGCGGCGGATGCCGCGGGTGCGCAGGGCGTGGGCCAGGCGAGTGGTGCGTGTATGCAATGTGCGGTAGTCCGTCGACTGCTCACCGTGGACCAGGGCCGTGCGGTGGGGGGTCTTGCGGGCCCGGCGTGCGGGCCACGACCCCAGTCCCTCGTTGCGCATGGTGACGCCCCTTATGGTTTGGTCAGCCCGAGCAGGCGGGCGGCGTTCTCCTTGAGGATCTTCGGCCTGACCTCGTCCTTGATCAACAGCTTCGCGAAGTCCGCCATCCAGCGGTCGGGGGTGAGGACGGGGAAGTCGGAGCCGAAGAGCACCTTGTCCTTCAGAAGTGTGTTGGCGTACTGCACCAGCTGCGGCGGGAAGTACTTCGGCGACCAGCCGGACAGGTCGATGTGCACGCCCGGCTTGTGGGTGGCGACGGCGAGGGCCTCGTCCTGCCAGGGGAAGGACGGGTGCGCCAGGATGATCTTCAGGTGCGGGAAGTCGGCGGCCACGTCGTCCACGTGCAGCGGGTTCGAGTACTTGAGCCGGATCCCGCCCCCGCCGGGCACGCCGGCGCCGATGCCGGTCTGGCCGGTGTGGAAGAGGGCGATGGTGCCGGTCTCCTCGATCACCTCGTAGAGGTCGTACGCCACCGAGCGGTCGTTGGGGAAGAAGCCCTGGATGCTCGGGTGGAACTTGAAGCCCTTCACCCCGTACTCCTCGACCAGGCGCCGGGCCTGCTTCACGCCCGCCTTACCCCGGAACGGGTCGATGGACGCGAAGGGGATGAGGACGTCCGCGTTGGCCGCGGCGGCCTCGGCGACCTCCTCGTTGGGCACGGGGGCCGTGCCGGTCGCGGACTCGGCGTCCACCGTGAAGATCACGGCGGCCATCTTCCGCTCCCGGTAGTAGGCGGCGGTCTCCTCCAGGGTCGGCTTCCGCTTGCCCTCGACCTTGAAGTAGGCGGAGGAGGCGTCGTGCAGGTCGTCGTCCAGGGAGGAGTGCCCCTTGGAGGACACCTCCGCGTGGGTGTGGACGTCGATCGCGACGAGATCCTCGACATTGAGGGTCGTCATGGTCAGGCCTCCGGGAACTTGGGGGCCGGGATGCCGACCGTCTGGAGCTCGGCGCCGACCGACGTGGGGAAGGCGTCGGCCAGGGTCTCGGGGGTCCAGCCGCCGTCGGCGTAGGCCGCGCTGATCTCCTGCGGATGGGACCAGAGTGCCACCTTGTCGCCGCCGATGCCGATGGCCTGGCCGGTGATCGAGCGGGCCGCCTCGGAGGCGAGGAAGGGGACGAGGGCCGCGCAGTCCTCGGGGGTGCCGAAGCCCTCGCCCTTGCGGAGGAAGTCCGGCAGCGGCTCGCCGTTCTTCATCGCCTCGATGTAGGGCGCGAAGGCGGGGATGGTCTCGGTCATCGCGGTGGCGGCGACCGGCACGATCGCGTTCACGGTGATGCCGGCCCGGCCCAGCTCCATGGACCAGGTGCGGGCCATCGCGGCGATGCCGGCCTTGGCGGCGGCGTAGTTCGTCTGCCCGAAGTTGCCGCGCTGTCCGGCCGGGGAGCCGACCAGGATCAGGGTGCCGCCCTCGCCCTGCTCGCGCATGCGCACGGCGGCGGCCCGGGCGCAGGTGAAGGTGCCCTTGAGGTGGGTGGTGACGACCGCGTCGAAGTCCTCGTCGGTCATCTTCCACAGGACCTTGTCGCGCAGGATGCCCGCGTTGGTGACCAGGATGTCGAGGCGCCCGAACTCCTCGACGGCACGGTTGACCAGGCGCTCGGCGGCCTCGGTCGTGCCGACCGGGACCACCTCGGCGACGGCGGTGCCGCCCGCCGCGGTGATGGACTTCACGGCCTGCTCGGCCACGGCCTCGTCGACGTCGTTGATCACCACGGACGCGCCGTGGGCGGCCAGGGCGTGGGCGTAGGCGAGGCCGAGGCCCCGGCCGCTGCCGGTGATGACGGCGGCCTTGCCGGTGAGATCGATGCTGGGCACGGGCGGGTCCCTTCACAACATGACACGGGTGATGCGGCCGCGGCTGTGCGGCGTCGAGATCGAAGCTAAGAGCAATAATTGGTGACGTCAATAGTTGTTGCCGCCCGTCCGGTGCGTCAGACTGGGCCCAGCACCGATCCGGACACCACGCATCCACCGCTCAGCACGTCGAACCGCCCCGCCCGGGGCCTCTCCCAGGGAGCCCGCCATCGCCCGCCAGCCACACGCCACCGACCACGCCGCAGGCCCCGCCCCGATCGACGCCGACGAGCCGTGGATGCGCGGGCTGCACGCGGACACCGGCTATCTGCTGTACCGGCTGGGCCTGCGCTCCGGGCAACTGTTCAACGGCTTCCTCCAGGAGTCCGGCCTGCGCCTGCGCCACTACGCGCTGCTCCGCTTCCTCGCCACGTCCGGGGGCGCGCTCCAGCGCGAGCTGAGCACGACCCTCGGCTACGACCCGAGCGCGATCGTCGGCCTGGTCGACGACCTGGAGAAGCTGGGCTTCGCCGAGCGGCGCCCCTCCCCGGACGACCGCCGCAGCCGCATCGTCGTGCTCACCGAGGGGGGCCGCGGCTTCCTGCGCGACACCGACGAGGCCGGCCTGCGCGTGACCAACGAACTCCTCGGCCCGCTCGACCCGGCCGAACGGGACGCGCTGCACACGCTGCTGCTGCGGATCGCGGAGGACGGACTCAACTGATGCTATGCAAGTGATTGACGGCCGAACGGATAGTGCCTAACTTCGCCGGGGCGCCGATGAAGTCCCCCACCGGTGACACCCCCACGGCATCGGCACCAGGGAGCTCATCGTGCAGCCACCCCGCACGTCTGCCCGTCAACCGTCCCCGGATCAGCGGCAGTTGCGCCGCGTCGCGCTGTCCGGCCCGCTCGGCACGGCGTTGGAGTTCTACGACTTCCTCGTCTACGGCACGGTCGCCGCACTGGTCTTCGGCGACCTCTTCTTTCCCGGCGCCGACCCCGCGGTCGGCACGATCGCGGCCTTCGGCACCTTCGCCGCGGGCTATGTGGCCCGCCCGCTCGGCGGCATCATTTTCGGCCACTTCGGCGATCGCCTGGGCCGCAAGTCGATGATGCTGCTGACCATGGCCCTGATGGGCTGCGGCAGTTTCCTGATCGGCGTGCTGCCGACCTACGACATGATCGGCGTCTGGGCCCCCGTCCTCCTCGTCACCCTGCGCGTCGTGCAGGGTCTCGCGATCGGCGGCGAGTGGGGCGGCGCGACAACCCGCCGACTGGAACGGCACGGACCTCCTCTACAGCCACGGCTACCGCGCCGCCGGCTGGCCCAACCCGGCCCAGAACTCGCCCGATTCGGACTCCGGCGGGGACACGACCGCCCACCTCCTGGCCGAGGGCTACGCGCTCATCGGCTCCTCGTACGCGACGAACGGCTGGGCCGTCACCGACGCGGTGCCCGACCAACTCGCCACGCTGGACCTGTTCACGCAGAAGTTCGGCCCGGCCCTGCGGACACTCGCCTGGGGCACGTCGTACGGCGGCCTGGTGACGACGGCCCTGGCCGAGCGGCACGCCGACCGCTTCGACGGATCGCTCTCGATGTGCGGGCTCGTACAGGGCGGCGTCGCCAACTGGAACAGCACCCTGGATCCGGTGTTCGCGCTGAAGACCCTGCTCGCGCCGGACGCCGGCATCCCGCTCGCCGGGTTCGCCGACCAGGCGTCCGCGGTCGACGCGTCGAAGGCCCTCACCGCGAAGGTGGCCTCGGCCCAGCAGACGCCGGCGGGCCGCGCCCGGATCGCCCTGGCCGCCGCCCTGCACAACATCCCCGGCCACAACGACCCCGCACAGACCGAGCCCGGCCCGGGCGACTGGGACGGGCAGCAGGCCAACCAGTACGCGGCCGTCACCGGTCTGCTGAGCCTGCCCGCCTTCTCCTGGCGGCAGGAGGCGGAGAGCCGCGCCGGCGGCAACCCGTCCTGGAACACCGGTGTCGACTACACCGCCATGCTCGGGCGCTCCCCGCTGTACAAGGAGGTGACGGAGCTCTACAAGGAGGCGGGCGTGTCGCTGCGGAACGACCTCACGGCCCTCGCCCGCTCGCCGCGTGTCTCCGCCGACCCCGCCGCCGTACGCTGGATGCGACAGACCAGCACCTTCACCGGCCGGCTCACCGATCCCCAGCTGAACATCCACACCACCGGCGACGCGCTGATCCCCGTACAGTCCGAGAGCGCCTACCGGCGGGCCGCCACCGCCGCCGCCGCCGCGGGCCGGCTGCTCAGCCAGGCCTACGTCGACGGCCCCGGGCACTGCACCTTCACCACCGGCGAGATGGTCTGCGCCCTGCACACCCTGGAGCACCGACTGGACACCGGCCGCTGGGACACCTCGCCCGCCACCCTCAACTCCCGCGCCCAGCAGGAGGATCCGACCACCCCGGGCCGTTACCTCGCGTACCGGCCGACCGCCTACCCCCGCCCCTACGACCTCGCCCATCCCGGAGACGCCCGGCCATGACCACCCTCCCCCCCCTCTCGACGTCGCTCGCGCGGGGGGACCCCCACCGCGCCCGACCGGCTGCTGTCCGTCCTCGCCGCGTTCGACCACGAACACCCGGCGCTGAGCCTGACGGACATCAGCCGGCGGGCCGGGCTGACCCTGACCACCGCGCACCGGCTCGTCGGCGCGCTGACCGCGTGGGGCGCCCTGGAGCGCGACGAGTCCGGCACATACCACGTCGGCCTGCGCCTGTGGGAGGTCGCGGCGCTCGCACCGCGCGCCCTCGCACTGCGGCAGGTCGCGCTGCCGTATCTGGAGGACCTGTACGAAGCCACGCACCAGAACGTGCAGTTGGCGGTGCGCGACGGGTCCGAGGTCGTCTACATCGAGTGGATCTCGGGGCGCTCCGCGGTCGGCGTCCACATCCGCGTCGGAGCCCGCTGGCCCCTGCACGTCACCGGCGTCGGCCTCGCCCTGCTGGCGTACGGTGATCCGGACCTCCAGGAGGAGTACTGCGCCCGCCCGCTCGCCTCCTACACCCCGTACACGATCACCGACCCGAACCGGCTGCGCCGCGTCCTGGCCGAAGTACGCCGCTCGGGCGTCGCGGTGAGCGACCGCCAGGTCACCGAGGACGCCCTCTCGGTGGCCGCGCCGGTACGCGGGCCGGACGGGACACTGGTCGCGGCCGTGTCGGTCGTCGTTCCCCAGGAGGGGGCTCAGGTGCCGGCGCTCATCCCGGCGGTGCGGCTGGCCGCGCGGGGGATCTCGCGGGCACTGGGGTGGCAGCCGGCGGCTTCATCGGGTTAACCCACCTGGGCCAGAAGGACTTTCACGGTTACACCTCTTGACGACCGGAGTGGCCGGGAGCACATTGGGCGCACTTTGAGAGCGCTCTCAAAGCGTCAGCGCAGCGCTCCCGAAGGCACCCGCGCACCCCACTCCGTACCCGAGAGGCACCCCCATGAGTGATTCCTCCGGCATACCCCGCAGACGGCGCCCGTTCCGGCGGGCGATCGTCGCCGTCGTCAGCACGCTGGGCCTCGCGGCGGCCGCGGCCACGGTCGCCTCCCTGTCCGCGAACGCCGACGCGCCCACGCCCCCCGCAGGCTGGTCGCAGGTCTTCCTCGACGACTTCACCGGTGCCGCGGGCACCGGCGTCAACACCTCCAACTGGCAGTACGCCACCGGGACTTCGTATCCCGGCGGCCCCGCCAACTGGGGCACCGGCGAGGTCGAGACGATGACGAACAGCACCAGCAACGTCTCGCTCGACGGCAACGGCAACCTGCGCATCACCCCGCTGCGCAACGCGGCCGGCAACTGGACCTCGGGCCGCATCGAGACCAACCGCACCGACTTCCAGCCCCCGTCGGGCGGCAAGCTGCGCGTCGAGGCCCGCATCCAGATGCCGAACGTCACCGGCACCGCCGCGGAGGGCTACTGGCCCGCGTTCTGGATGCTGGGCGCGCCCTACCGGGGCAACTACCAGAACTGGCCGAGCGTCGGCGAGCTGGACATCATGGAGAACGTCCAGGGCCGCAACACGGTGTGGGCCACGATGCACTGCGGCACCAACCCGGGCGGCCCGTGCAACGAGACCACCGGCCTCGGCGGTTCGACCGCGTGTCCGGGCACCACCTGCCAGTCCGGCTTCCACACCTACAGCATGGAGTGGGACCGCTCGGCGAGCCCGGAAGCCATCCGCTTCTACGTCGACGGCGTCAACTTCCATACGGTCAACGCCAACCAGGTCGACGCGACGACCTGGTCCAACGCCACCAACCACGGCTTCTTCATCATCCTGAACGTGGCGATGGGCGGGGCCTTCCCCGACGCGTTCGGCGGCGGCCTGGACGGCGACACGCGGTCCGGCGTCCCCATGGTCGTGGACTACGTCCAGGTGCTGTCGGCCGCCGGCGGCGGTTCCACCACTCCCCCGCCGACCGGCAACCGTGACGCCTACGGCACCATCCAGTCCGAGTCCTTCGACAGCCAGTCCGGCGCCGGCACGGAGACCACCTCCGACACCGGCGGCGGCCAGAACCTGGCCTCCCTCGCCAACGGCGACTGGGCGCTCTACCGGGGCGTCACCTTCGGCTCCACGGCGGCCACCCAGTTCGTCGCCCGGGTGGCCAGCGGTGCGGGGAGCGGCGTCAGCGGTCTGGTCGAGGTCCGCCTGGACAGCCGTACGAGCACCCCCGTCGGCAGCTTCTCGCTGGCCAACACGGGTGGCTGGCAGTCCTGGCGGACGGTCCCGGCCAACATGAGTTCGGTCACCGGCACCCACGACGTCTATCTCACCTTCACGAGCGGCCAGCCGGCGGACTTCGTGAACGTGAACTGGTTCACCTTCGGCCGCTGACTCGCGGCCCGCTTCCCCGAACGGGGCTCCACGCGCGCGTGGAGCCCCGTTGTCGTGCCGGAAGTGGCGGAAGTGGCGGGAGTGCCGGCCGGGTCAGCGCAGCTCCGCCCGGAACGCCGCCGGCGTCATCTCCGTGTGCTGGTGGAAGAACTTCGAGAAGTTCGCCGCGTCCGGGAAGCCGACCGCCGCGCCGACCCGGCCGATCGGCAGGTCCGTGTGGGCCAGCAGCCGCTTCGCCTCCAGGATCACGCGTCTGTCGATGAAGCCCTTGGGGGTCTGGCCGGTGGCGGCGCGGACCGCTCGGACGAGGGTGCGGCGGGAGTAGCCGAGGGTGTCGGCGTAGGCGCTGACGCTGTGGTTGGTGGCGAAGCCCTTCTCGACGGCGTCCCGGAAGAGGGTGAAGGTGGTGTCCGACTGGCGCCTGGCCGCCTCCGCCGAGCTCGCCGCCAGGTGGGCGAGGCGGAGCAGGAACGCCGTGAGCGAGTGGCGCAGTACCGAGGTGTGCAGGCTCAGCGGGAGGGTGCTGGAGTCCTCGTACTCGCGCTGGAGCTGGGCGAGGGCGGCCCGGAGCGCGGCGAGCCGGGGTTCGTCGGGGCGCAGCAGGGGCGGCAGGTCGTAGCGGTACAGGCCGGTGGCCTCGACGACCGCGCGGGGCAGGAAGCCGGGCTGCATGGTCAGGACGGTTCCGCGGTACTCGCAGGTCGACGAGAAGCGGTGGACCTGCCCGGGGCGGATCCACAGCAGGTCGCCGGCCGTCGCCTCGTACTCGGCGAAGTCGACCATGTGGCGTACGGGGCCGCCGCTGAAGAGCATCACCACGTGGAAATCGATGCGGTGCACGCGTTCCAGCGGCGCGTCCGCGTGCCAGGTGCGGCCGGTGCCCATCGGGCCGACCTGCATGCCGACACCGCCGACGCTCAGTTCGACCGGGAAGGGGAACGTTCTGATCCCGTCCACTCCGCCGTCACTGTCTCCGCCTTGGATGGTTCTGTCCGCCATGTCCTTCTCGTGCCGCCTCGGTCGCAGACTGTGCCGCTCTGTGCCGCTGGTTGTGTCCCACTTTCACCACAGACTGACACACCGCGACCTTCCCCCGTAAAAGTCAGACTTTTAAGTTTGAACGCGTCAGACCAGCTACTTCCCTCCGATCGAGGACTTCTTGAAGATGAGCACGCAGACACCGGACAGCTTGGAATGGACCGAACTCGACCGGCGTGCCGTCGACACCGCCCGCGTTCTGGCGGCCGATGCCGTGCAGCGGGTCGGGAACGGGCACCCGGGCACGGCGATGAGCCTGGCCCCGGCGGCGTACACGATCTTTCAGAAGGTGATGCGTCACGATCCGGCCGACCCTGAGTGGACGGGCCGTGACCGCTTCGTCCTGTCCCCCGGGCACACCTCGCTCACCCTCTACACGCAGCTCTTCCTCTCCGGGTACGAGCTGGAGCTGGACGACCTGAAGGCGTTCAGGACGCACGGTTCGAAGACGCCCGGCCACCCCGAGTACGGCCACACGGCCGGCGTCGAGACCACCACTGGTCCGCTCGGGCAGGGTGTGGCCAACGCGGTGGGCATGGCGATGGCCGCCCGCTACGAGCGCGGCCTGTTCGACCCGGAAGCTCCCGAGGGCGAGTCGCCCTTCGACCACACCATCTGGGCGATCGTCTCCGACGGCGACCTGGAGGAGGGCATCTCCGCCGAGGCCTCCTCCCTGGCCGGCCACCAGAAGCTCGGCAACCTGGTCTTCGTCTACGACGACAACCACATCTCCATCGAGGGCGACACGGCGACCGCGTTCTCCGAGGACGTGCTGGGGCGGTACGAGGCGTACGGCTGGCACGTGCAGCGGATCGAGCCCGGCGCCGACGGCGACATCGACGTGCACGCCCTGTACGCGGCCCTCACGTCCGCCAAGGCCGAGACCGGGCGGCCCTCGATCATCGCGATGCGCACGATCATCGCCTGGCCCGCGCCGAACGCGCAGAACACCGAGGCCGCGCACGGCTCCGCGCTCGGCGAGGACGAGGTCGCCGCCACCAAGCGGGTCCTGGGCTTCGACCCGTCGCGGTCCTTCGAGGTGGCGGACGAGGTGCTCGCCCACGCCCGCCGTGCCCTGGACCGGGGCGCCGAGGCGCACGCCGCCTGGGACAAGCGGATCGACAAGTGGCGCGGCGCCGACCCCGAGCGCGCCAGGCTCTTCGACCGGGTCGTGGCGGGTCAGCTGCCCGAGGGCTGGGAGGACGCCCTGCCGGTCTTCGAGGAGGGCAAGTCCCTCGCGACCCGCGCCGCCTCCGGCAAGGTGCTGCAGTCGCTCGGCGGCGTGCTCCCCGAGCTGTGGGGCGGCTCCGCCGACCTGGCCGGCTCGAACAACACCACCATCGACAAGACGAGCTCCTTCCTGCCGAAGGGCAATCCGCTGCCGGAGGCCGATCCGTACGGCCGGACGATCCACTTCGGCATCCGCGAGCACTCGATGGCCGCGGAGATGAACGGCATCGCCCTGCACGGCAACACCCGTGTCTACGGCGGCACCTTCCTGGTCTTCTCCGACTACATGCGCAACGCCGTCCGCCTCTCCGCGCTGATGCAGCTGCCCGTGACGTACGTCTGGACGCACGACTCCATCGGCCTCGGCGAGGACGGCCCCACCCACCAGCCGGTGGAGCACCTCGCGTCCCTGCGCGCCATCCCGGGCCTGAACATCGTCCGGCCCGCCGACGCCAACGAGACCGCGATCGCCTGGGCCGAGATCCTCAAGCGGCACGCCGTCAACCCGGCTCCGCACGGCCTCGCCCTCACCCGCCAGGGCGTGCCGACGTACGCGCCGAACCCGGATGCGGCTCGTGGCGGTTACGTACTGAAGGAGTCCTCCACCGGGACCCCGGACGTCGTTCTGATCGCCACCGGCTCCGAGGTGCAGCTCGCCGTCGCCGCGCGGGAGCGGCTGGAGGCCGAGGGGGTCGGCACCCGGGTGGTGTCGATGCCGTCCGTGGAGTGGTTCGAGGAGCAGCCGCGGGAGTACCGCGAGAGCGTGCTTCCGCCGTCGGTGAAGGCCCGCGTTGCGGTCGAGGCCGGGATCGGTCTGACGTGGTACCGGTTCGTGGGCGACGCAGGACGCATCGTCTCCCTCGAACACTTCGGCGCTTCCGCCGACGCCAAGATCCTGTTCGCCGAGTTCGGCTTCACCCCCGAGAACGTCGCCGCCGCAGCCAGGGAATCCCTGGCCGCCGCCCGCGGTTGATCCGATCGCCCGAGAGAAGATGATCACAGTGACCGAAGAAACCGCGACCGCGGAACCACTCAAGCGCCTGTCCGACGAGGGCGTCTCCATCTGGCTGGACGACCTGTCGCGCAGGCGGATCGAATCCGGCAACCTCGCCGAACTCGTCGAGACGAAGCACGTGGTGGGCGTCACCACCAACCCCTCCATCTTCCAGGCCGCCATCGGCTCCGGAGAGGGCTACGAGGAGCAGCTGGGCGACCTCGCCGTGCGGGGCGTCACGGTGGACGAGGCCGTCCGTATGATGACGACCGCCGACGTGCGTGCAGCCGCCGATATTCTGGATTCTGTATACACATCTACCGGCGGTCGCGACGGCCGGGTCTCCATCGAGGTCGACCCGCGGCTCGCCCACGACACGACGGCGACCATCGCCGAGGCCAGGCAGCTCTCCTGGCTGGTGAACCGCCCGAACGTCATGATCAAGATCCCGGCGACGAAGGCGGGTCTGCCGGCCATCACCGAGGTGATCGGCGCCGGCATCAGCGTCAACGTCACGCTGATCTTCTCCCTGGAGCGCTACCGCGAGGTCATGGACGCCTACCTCGCCGGCCTGGAGAAGGCGCAGGCGAAGGGCCTGGACCTGTCCCGGATCCACTCCGTCGCCTCCTTCTTCGTCTCCCGGGTCGACTCCGAGATCGACAAGCGGCTGACGGTCCTCGGCACGGACGAGGCCCTCGCCCTGAAGGGGAAGGCGGCGCTGGCCAACGCCCGGCTCGCCTACGAGGCGTACGAGAGCGTCTTCGCCGGTGAGCGCTGGACCGCTCTCGCCGGCGCCAAGGCCAACAAGCAGCGTCCGCTGTGGGCGTCGACCGGTGTGAAGGATCCCGCATACAAGGACACGCTGTACGTCGACGATCTGGTCGCGCCGGGCACGGTCAACACGATGCCCGAGGCCACGCTGAACGCCACCGCCGACCACGGCCGGATCACCGGCGACACCGTCACCGGCGGCTACGCGCAGGCCCGCGCCGACCTGGCCGCCGTGGAGAAGCTCGGGATCTCCTACGACGAGGTCGTGCAGCAGCTGGAGGACGAGGGCGTCGCCAAGTTCGCGGTGGCCTGGCAGGACCTGCTGGACGCCGTGACGAAGTCTCTGAACAGCAAGGGGGTTGACGGGGAATGAGCGAGGAGCTTCCCGAAACGACGGCGGAGGAGACCCGGGCGCCGGCGGCCGAGCCGGAGGTGACCGTCCCGGTCCTCCCCGCGGCCGACTGGTCCAACCCCCTGCGCCACCCGCAGGACCGCCGCCTGCCCCGGATCGCGGGCCCGTCCGGTCTCGTCATCTTCGGTGTCACCGGCGACCTGTCCCGCAAGAAGCTGATGCCGGCCGTCTACGACCTGGCCAACCGCGGCATGCTCCCGCCGGGCTTCTCGCTGGTCGGCTTCGCCCGGCGCGACTGGGAGGACCAGGACTTCGCGCAGGTCGTGCACGACTCGGTGCGCGAGCACGCCCGGACCCCGTTCCGCGAGGAGGTCTGGCAGCAGCTCGCCGAGGGCATGCGGTTCATTCCCGGCGACTTCGACGACGACACGGCGTTCAAGCAACTGCGCTCCGCCGTCGACGAGTTGGACGCCTCGCGCGGGACCAGCGGCAACTACGCCTTCTATCTCTCCGTACCGCCGAAGTTCTTCCCGAAGGTCGTGCGCCAGCTGAAGAAGCACGGCCTCGCGAACGCCCCCGAGGGCTCCTGGCGGCGCGCGGTCATCGAGAAGCCGTTCGGGCGGGACCTGAAGAGCGCGCGGGAGCTGAACGCGCTCGTGCACGACGTGTTCGAGCCGGACCAGGTCTTCCGCATCGACCACTACCTCGGCAAGGAGACCGTCCAGAACATCCTGGCGCTCCGCTTCGCCAACCAGATGTACGAGCCGATCTGGAACCGGTCGTACGTCGACCACGTACAGATCACGATGGCCGAGGACATCGGCATCGGCGGCCGGGCCGGCTACTACGACGGCATCGGCGCCGCCCGTGACGTCATCCAGAACCACCTCCTGCAGCTGATGGCGCTGACCGCCATGGAGGAGCCGGCCGCCTTCGACGCCGAGTCGCTGCTCATGGAGAAGCTGAAGGCGCTCAAGGCCGTGAAGCTGCCGGAGGACATCGGCGCCCACACGGTCCGCGGGCAGTACGCCGAGGCCTGGCAGGGCGGCGAGCGGGTGCGCGGCTACCTCGGCGAAGACGGTATCGACCCGTCCTCCACGACGGACACCTACGCCGCGATCAAGCTGAACGTCGACAACCGCCGCTGGGCGGGCGTCCCCTTCTACCTGCGCACCGGCAAGCGGCTGGGCCGCCGGGTCACCGAGATCGCGGTGGTCTTCCAGCGGGCCCCGCACTCGCCCTTCGACTCCACGGCCACCGAGGAGCTGGGCCAGAACGCGATCGTCATCCGCGTCCAGCCCGACGAGGGCATGACGGTCCGGTTCGGGTCGAAGGTGCCGGGCACCTCGATGGAGATCCGGGACGTGACGATGGACTTCGCGTACGGCGAGTCGTTCACGGAGTCCAGCCCGGAGGCGTACGAGCGGCTCATCCTGGATGTCCTCCTGGGAGACGCCAACCTGTTCCCCCGTCACCAGGAAGTGGAAGAGTCCTGGAAGATCCTCGACCCGATCGAGGAGCACTGGGCGAACCACGGCAGGCCGGCGCAGTACGCGTCGGGCAGCTGGGGACCCGAGGAAGCCGACGAGATGCTCGCACGAGACGGACGGAGCTGGCGCAGGCCATGAAGATCGACCTGACCGACACCACGGCAAGCAAGATCAACAAGGCGTTGGTGCAGGGTCGCCGCGCCATCGGCACCCCTGCCGTGGGCATGGTCCTGACGATGGTGATCGTCACGGACGAGGAGAACGCCTACGACGCGATCAAGGCGGCCGAGGAGGCCTCGCACGAGCACCCCTCGCGCACCCTGGTCGTCATCAAGCGGCACGCCCGCACCCCGCGCGACCGCACCAACTCCCACCTCGACGCCGAGGTGCGGGTCGGCGCCGACGCGGGCACCGGCGAGACGGTCATCCTCAGGACGTACGGCGAGGTGTCCGACCACGCCGACTCCGTCGTCCTGCCGCTGCTGCTGCCGGACGCCCCGGTCGTCGTGTGGTGGCCGGTGGACGCGCCGGAGAACCCGGCGAAGGACCCGCTGGGCGCGCTCGCCCAGCGCCGGATCACCGACCTGTACGCGGTGGAGAACCCGCTCCAGGTGCTGGACTCACGCATCCGTACCTACGCGCCCGGCGACACCGACCTCGCCTGGACACGGCTCACCCCGTGGCGTTCGATGCTGGCCGCGGCCCTGGACCAGGCCCGCGTGAAGGTGATCTCGGCGGCCGTGGAGGCCGAGGAGGAGAACCCCGCGGCCGAGCTGCTGGCCCGCTGGCTGGAGGCCCGCCTCGGCGTCACGGTCGACCGGGTCGTCACCGCCGGACCGGTCGTCACGGCCGTGCGCCTGGGCACCGAGAACGGCGAGATCGTCATCGACCGCCCCGAGGGCCCGCTGGCCACGCTGTCCCTGCCGGGGCAGCCCTCGCGCACCCTCGCGCTGAAGGTCCGCACCACCTCCGAACTCATCGCCGAGGAGCTCAGGCGCCTCGACGCGGACGAGATGTACGCCGTCGCCCTGCGGGGCGAGGCCACCGAGGAGATCCCCGCACATGTCTGACTCCCCCACCGGCTCCCCTGCCGGCTCCCCCAGCCTCACCCGGCGACCCCAGTGGGCGGCCCTGGAGGACCACCGCGCCCAGTGGCACCCGCATCTGCGTGAGCTGTTCGCGACGGACCCCGGGCGCGCGGAGCGGTACGTCGTGCGCGTCGGCGACCTGCGCATCGACTACTCCAAGCACCTGATCACCGACGAGACCCTCGCCCTGCTCCAGGAACTCGCCGCCGCCACCGACGTGTTCGGGCTGCGCGACGCCATGGTCGACGGCGAGCGGATCAACATCACCGAGGACCGCGCCGTACTGCACACCGCGCTGCGGGCGCCCGCGAACGCGGTGATCGAGGTCGACGGCGAGAACGTCGTCCCCAAGGTCCACGCGGTCCTCGACCAGATGACCTCCTTCGCCAACCGGGTGCGCTCCGGCGAGTGGACCGGCCACACCGGCAAGCGGATCAGGAACGTCGTCAACATCGGCATCGGCGGCTCGGACCTGGGCCCGGCGATGGCGTACGAGGCCCTGCGGGCGTACACCGCACGGGACCTGACGTTCCGCTTCGTGTCGAACGTGGACGGCGCCGACCTCCACGAGGCCATCCGCGACCTGGACCCTGCTCAGACCCTGTTCATCGTCGCGTCCAAGACGTTCACCACCATCGAGACCATCACCAACGCCACCTCGGCCCGCTCCTGGCTGCTGCACGGCCCCGGCGGCCTCGGCGAGGACAAGGCCGTCGCGAAGCACTTCGTCGCCCTGTCGACGAACGCGGAGAAGGTCACCGAGTTCGGCATCGACCCGGACAACATGTTCCAGTTCTGGGACTGGGTCGGCGGCCGTTACTCGTTCGACTCGGCGATCGGCCTGTCGCTGATGATCGCCATCGGCCCGGACCACTTCCTGGAGATGCTCGACGGTTTCCGGATCGTCGACGAGCACTTCCGCAACGAGCCCGCCGAGGACAACGCCCCGCTGATCCTGGGCCTGTTGGGCGTCTGGTACGGCAACTTCTTCGGCGCCCAGTCGCACGCGGTCCTGCCGTACAGCCACTATCTGTCGAAGTTCACCGCGTACCTGCAGCAGCTCGACATGGAGTCCAACGGCAAGTCGGTGGACCGTGACGGCAACCCGGTGGAGTGGCAGACCGGCCCCGTGGTGTGGGGCACGCCCGGCACCAACGGGCAGCACGCCTACTACCAGTTGATCCACCAGGGCACCAAGCTCATCCCGGCCGACCTGATCGGCTTCGCCCGCCCGGTGGGCGAGCTGAGCGACGAACTCAAGGCGCAGCACGACCTGTTGATGGCCAACCTGTTCGCGCAGGGCCAGGCGCTCGCCTTCGGCAAGACCGCGGAAGAGGTACGCGCGGAGGGCGTGGCCGAACACCAGGTCGCGCACCGCACGTTCAAGGGCAACCACCCCACGACCACGATCCTGGCGAAGGAACTCACGCCGTCCGTCCTCGGCCAGCTGATCGCCCTCTACGAGCACAAGGTGTTCGTCCAGGGCGCGATCTGGAACATCGACTCCTTCGACCAGTGGGGCGTCGAGCTCGGCAAGGTCCTCGCCAAGCGCGTCGAGCCCGCCCTCACCGAAGGCGCCGACGTGCCCGGTCTCGACCCCTCCACCGCCGCCCTCGTGGCCACCTATCGTGAACTGAAGGAAGTGCGCTGACATGGCAACGATGCAGTTGGGCCTCATCGGCCTCGGCAAGATGGGCGGCAACATGCGCGAGCGGATCCGCCGCGCCGGCCACACCGTCATCGGTTACGACCGCAACCCCGAACTCTCCGACGTGAGCGGCCTGGCCGAACTGGTCGACAAGCTCGAAGCCCCGCGCACGGTGTGGGTGATGGTCCCGGCCGGCGCTCCCACCCAGTCCGTCGTCGACGAGCTCGGCGACCTCCTCTCCCCCGGCGACACGGTCGTCGACGGCGGCAACTCCCGCTGGACCGACGACGAGCAGCACGCCGCCGAACTCGGCGCCAAGGGCATCGGCTTCGTCGACGCGGGCGTATCCGGCGGGGTGTGGGGCCTGAAGAACGGCTACGCCCTGATGGTCGGCGGCGACAAGGAGCACGTCGACCGGCTGCGGCCGATCTTCGACGCCCTCAAGCCGGAAGGGCCGTCCGGATTCGTCCACGCGGGCAAGGTCGGCGCCGGGCACTTCTCCAAGATGGTCCACAACGGTATCGAGTACGCCATGATGCAGGCGTACGCCGAGGGCTGGGAGCTCCTGGAGGCGGTGGACTCGGTCACCGACGTGCGCGAGGTCTTCCGCTCCTGGCAGGAGGGCACCGTCATCCGCTCCTGGCTGCTCGACCTGGCCGTCAACGCCCTCGACGAGGACGAGCACCTGCACAAGCTGCGCGGGTACGCGGAGGACTCCGGCGAGGGCCGCTGGACCGTCGAGGCCGCCATCGACAACGCGGTGCCGCTGCCGGCGATCACGGCGTCGTTGTTCGCCCGGTTCGCGTCCCGCCAGGACGACTCTCCGCAGATGAAGATGGTCGCGGCGCTGCGCAACCAGTTCGGCGGCCACGCCGTCGAGTCGGCGAAGGAGTAGTCCGGCCGTGGGGGATCTTCTT
Organism: Streptomyces sp. a15; assembly: GCF_059026085.1. NCBI lineage: Bacteria > Bacillati > Actinomycetota > Actinomycetes > Kitasatosporales > Streptomycetaceae > Streptomyces > Streptomyces sp. A15. Next base: position 173,889 of record NZ_JBWLKM010000007.1, read on the forward strand.
CTGGTCCGTCACGGTGAGACGGAGTGGAGCGTGTCGGGCCAGCACACCAGCTGGACCGACCTGCCCCTCACCCAGCACGGCGAGGAACAGGCCAAGTTGCTCGCTCCGCTCCTCTCGTCGCGGACCTTCGTTCTCGCCCTGTCCAGCCCGTTCGGCCGCGCGATACGCACCGCCGAACTGGCGGGCCTCACCGGGGTCGTGTCCGACCCCGACCTGCACGAGTGGGACTACGGCGGCTACGAGGGCGTCACCACCGTGGACATCCACCGCACCCGGCCCGACTGGTATCTGTGGACCGACGGCGTGCCGCCCGGCCCGGACGGGCATCCCGGCGAGTCGCCCGCCGAGGTGGGACTGCGTGCCGACCGGGTGCTCGCCCGCGTGGACACCGCCCTGCCCGACGGCGACGTCATCCTCGTGGCGCACGCCCACTTCCTGCGCGTGCTGACGGCACGCCGGCTGGGACTGGATCCCGCGGACGGTCGACTGTTCCAACTGGCGACGGCAACATTCAGTCGACTGTCCACAGAACACGGTCGACCGGTGATCGCGGAGTGGAACACCAGGCCGTAGGCCGAGGCGGGACCCGCACTGCAGCACGTTCCGGACGCGGGTGGTGAGCATGACCGCGTCCGGAACCGCCGACCACGGGGGCGAGTTGACACCCGGGGAGCGGCACGTCAGAGTCGCGGCTGATGGAGATCGACAACTTGACGCCGGCCGAACTGCGGGTGTGGCGTGCCTTCCCCCGGGGCGAGGCCGTGGACTTTCGTACGGCGGAGGGCGAGGACCCGGCGGCGGGCGCCGACTGGGGACCGGAACGGACACTGCGCGCCTCGGTGCTCAGGGCGCTGCTGGTCAGCGCGCCCCAGGAGGACGGCGAGATCGCCGCCCTCAGGGTCATCGGCGCACTGATCACCGGCGCGCTCGACCTCACCCACGCCGTCGTCGACCATCCGGTCCGCCTGGCCCACTGTCACTTCACCGGCCCGCCCGACCTGTACGGCAGCCAGCTGCGCAGGCTCAGCCTGCGCGGCTCCGTGCTGCCCGCCCTCGACCTCGGCAGCGCGCGGGTCGACGGCGTGGTGCAGATGGCGGACTGCCGGGTGCGAGGGCGGGTGCAACTGAGCGGGGCCCACATATCCGGCGCCCTGGTCCTGGATCACGCCGAACTCACCACGCAGGACACCTCGGAGCCGGTACTCAAGCTCAACCAGACATTGATAGAGGACGGTCTGCGGGCACCGGAGCTGCGCGCACACGGCGAGGTACGGCTCAACGGCGCCACCGTCAACGGATCGGTCGATCTCAGGGGCGCGCGCCTCAGCTGCCCCGGCCACGTCGCCCTCGACGCCCAGACTCTCACCGTCGAGGGCGACTTCCTGCTGCGGAACACCCACGTACGCGGCTGGATCGGCCTGCGCGGCGTTCGTGTCACCGGCCGCCTCGACCTGTCGTACGCACGTCTGTCGAACCCCGGGGACGCGGCACTGCGCGCCACCAGCTGCACCATCGGGGAGCTCTGGCTGCGGAAGGGGCCTCCTCCTGACGGCTTCCTCAACCTGCGCCGCGCCCATGTCGAAGTCCTGTTCCTGGAGCCGGAGATGGTGCCCGACAGGGTGCTGCTCAACAGCCTTGTCTACACCTCGCTCACCCCGCACGAGCCCGCCGCTCGCCGTCTGCCGATGCTGGAGCGCGATGGCGACGGCTACGTCCCGCACGCCTACGAGCAGCTGACCGCCGCCTACCTGCGCATCGGCGACGACCACGCCGCCCGGCTCGTCCAGCTCGCCAAGCAGCGCCGGCACCGCACCACGCTCCCCTGGTACGGCCGTGTGTGGGGCCATGTCCAGGACGCCGCCGTCGGCTACGGTTTCCGCCCGCTGCGCGCCTTCGGGTGGCTGCTGTCGCTGCTCGCGATCGGCTCGGTCGCGTACGCGCTGCACCACCCGCGCCCGCTCAAGCCGTCCGAGGCCCCCGACTTCAACCCGGTGTTCTACACGCTCGACCTGCTGCTGCCGGTGATCTCCTTCGGTCAGGAAGGCGCCTTCGCACCGGAGGGCGGGTACCAGACGCTGTCGTACGCCCTGGTGATCGCCGGCTGGATCCTGGCCACGACGGTCTTCGCCGGCGTGACCCGGACCGTCAGCCGCCAGTGAGCCGCCGCACCGCGTGCTGGGCGGCCAGGCGGACGGGGGCGTTCTGGGCGCCGTAGCCGCGGTAGCCGCCGTCACGCTGGACCAGCTCGAAGAAGACGCGGCCGATGGTGGGCGTGTAGCAGTGGCGGAACTCGCCGTGTGCGTCGCGGTCGTAGAGGATGCCGAGTTCGCGGTACGTCTCCAGCTCGCCGTCGGCGAACTCGTACCGGGCCGCCAGGTCGTCGTAGTAGTTGGCGGGGATCGGCAGCAGCCGGCCGCCGGCCTCGGCGAAGCGGCGGGCCGCGGCGACGACGTCGTCGGTGGCCAGGGCGATGTGCTGGGCGTGGACCGTGTCGTCGGTGGGGGCCGCGCCGACGGTGAGGGCGATCCGGACGCTGCCGTCGTCGGTGGTGACGGCGCGGCTGCGCATCAGCCCGTAGGGGTCGGCGACGTCGACGCTCTCCTGCGCGTGCAGGCCGAGCACGCTGCGGTGGAAGAGGGCCGCCTCGTCGAAGTGGTGCCAGGGCTGGGTGAGCGCGAGGTGGTCGATGCGGGCCGCGTGTCCGGGTGCCGGCGCCTGCGCGATGTCCTCGAAGTCGGCCCGCCAGTTGGGGAGTTCGGGGCGGTCCGTCGCGCAGAAGAACAGCTCCGTGCCGTCGGGGGCGAGCACCGCGTCCAGCTGGGCGTCCTCCGGGGCGCGGCGGCGGGGCAGCACCGGGGCCAGCAGGGCCTCGGCGCGACGGGCGGCGGCCGTCGGGTCCGGTGACTCCAGCCCGATCGCGGCGAGCCCGGTGCCGTCACGGCGTACGGCCGTCCCGGTGTTGACCAGGAGTCGGGCCTCGCCCTGCTGCCACAGGTCGACGGGCTTGCTGCGGTGCCGTGCGGTGCGGGCGAAGCCCAGCGCGCCGAGCACCGCCGAGAGCGGTTCGGCGTCGGGTGTCACGAGTTCGGCGAAGGCGATGCCCGTCGGGGCGACCGAGGCGGGCGGTGCGGCGATACCGACCGTCTCCTGGAGGACGAGGAGGGAACGCCGGGCGTCCACGGCCGTGGGACCGGCCTCGGCCTGGCGGAAGACGTCGTTGAAGATCTCGAGGGAGAGCGGACCGTCGTATCCCGTATGCAGAACACTGCGGACGAGTCCGGCGACGTCGAAGCCGCCCTGCCCCGGGAAGCAGCGGTAGTGGCGGCTCCATTGCAGGACGTCCATCGCGAGCAGCGGGGCGTCGGCCAGCTGGAGGAAGAAGATCTTCTCGCCGGAGATGTCCTCGATGCCCTTGGGGTCCGAACCCCGGGAGAGGATGTGGAAGCTGTCCAGGCAGGTGCCGAGCGCCGGGTGGCCGGCGGTCTCCACGATGTGCCAGGCGTGGTCGTAGGTGCTGACGTGCCGTCCCCACGCGAGCGCCTCGTAGGCGACCCGGATGCCGAAGTCCTGCGCCAGGTCGGCCAGTCGGCCCAGCTGTGCGGCGGCGAGGGCGTCGTCGTCGACCGCGAGCGGGGAGACGCTGGAGCAGACGAGGACGGTGTCGGCGCCGAGCCTGTCCATCAGCTCGAACTTGTGCCGGGCGCGGCGCAGGTTGCGGGCGAACTCGTCCTCGGGCACGGCCTCGATGTCCCGCATCGGCTGGTAGAGGTCGATGGTGAGACCGAGGTCGGCGCAGCGGGTGCGGATCTCCTCCGGGGTGAGAGGGCTCGCGAGCAGGTCGTTCTCGAAGATCTCGACGCCGTCGAAGCCGGCCCGGGAGGCGGCCGTGAGCTTCTCGGTGAGGGATCCGCTGAGGGAGACGGTGGCGATGGACGTACGCATGTCGGTACCTCTGTCTGTCGAGACGCCCGGTACTACTTCGGTGCCGGTACGGCGCCGGCCAGCTCCGCGATGTCCGCGAGCATCCGCGCGCTGTCGGGTTCCCGGCCGGTGAACAGGCGGAACGCGTCCGCGGCCTGGAAGACGGCCATGCCGCCGCCGTCGAGCGTGGCGCAGCCGAGCGCGCGGGCGGTGCCCAGCAGTTCGGTCTCCAGGGGGCGGTATACCACCTCGGCCACCCACAGGCCGGGGTGCAGGAGTGCGGCGGGGAAGGGCAGGCCGGGGTGGGCGGCCATTCCGGTGGGGGTGGCGTGGACCAGGCCGTCGGCCCGGGCGAGCAGCTCCGCCAGCCGGCCGGGAGTGGCGGCGAGTGCCCGCCCCTCGCCGAAGTGTCGGTTCAGGGAGTCGGCGAGAGCGGCCGCCCGCTCGGGCATCGCGTCCACGACCGTGACCCGCTCGGCGCCGAGGGTGAGCATGGCGTGCGCGACGGCCGCGCCCGCACCGCCCGCGCCCAGCTGCACGACCCGCTCCAGCGGTGCGTCGGGCAGACCGCGCGCGAAGGAGGCGGCGAAGCCGGTGACGTCGGTGTTGTGGCCGACGGCCCGGCCGTCCTCCTCGAAGACAACGGTGTTGACCGCGCCCAGCGCCTCGGCCTGCGGGGCGAGGGCGTCCAGGTGCCGGATGACCTGCTGCTTGCAGGGGTGCGTGATGTTGAGCCCGTCGAAGCCCAGCTCCCGGGCCGCCCGGACCAGGTCGCCCACCGCCTCGGGCGGGACCCCGAGGGTGTCGATGTCGATGAGCCGGTACACATAGCGCAGACCCTGACGGTCGGCCTCCCGCTCGTGCAACGCGGGACTGAGCGAGGGCCCGATACCGGAACCGATCAGACCGACGAGATACGAGTCCTTGGGCACCACGCGGGACCTCCTGAGCGGTCACAATGTACGAACTAGTACGTTAGCTATATCAGCCTCACCGGTCCACGGGAAGCCCTCGGACGATGACCGAGGTCCTGCGCGGCACCCCTCCTTCTACAATCTGCGGCACAGACCCGTAAGCCGAAGGAACCCGATGACCAGCGTCGAAGAACCGGCACGACCCAACGGGCGCATCCGTGACGCCGTCCGCACCCAGGCCGAGATTCTCGACGTGGCGACCCAGGAGTTCGCCCGGGCAGGCTTCGCCGGGGCCCGCGTGGACGAGATCGCGGCCCGCACCCGCACCACCAAGCGGATGATCTACTACTACTTCGGCGGCAAGGAACAGCTGTTCACGGCCGTGCTCGAGCGGGCGTACGCCGTGATCCGCGAGGCCGAGCAGGGGCTCGACGTCGAACACCTGGACCCGGTCGCCGCCATCCGGCGCCTGGCGGAGGTCACCTTCGACCACCACGAGCAGCACCCCGACTTCATCCGCCTGGTGAGCATCGAGAACATCCACGAGGCCGTGCACATCGCCGCCTCCGAGAAGCTCGGCAAGATCAGCTCGCCGGCGCTCGACGTGATCCGCCGGATCCTGGAACAGGGGCAGAAGTCGGGGCTGTTCACGGCCGACGTGGACGCCGTCGACCTGCACGCGATGATCAGCGCGTTCTGCTTCTTCCGGGTCGCCAACCGGCACACCTTCGGCGCCCTGTTCGGCCGCGACCTGATCGATCCCGCCCAGCGCGAGCACTACCGCGCGATGCTCGGCGACATGGTGATCGCCTACCTGACGGCGGAGCGTGCGACGGACTGAGGGCGGACCGGGAAGCTCCTGAACAGGAAGATCCTTCGGTACGGCCTCTTGACACGCGGGAAACGTCGGCGCAACATCCCACCCACCGCCACTAACTATCCAGTGGGTTAATTATCCGAAGATCCGGCCCCTCTCCCCTCCGCTCACTCCGCCTATGGTGGGGTTCCCCCGAAGGAGCACGCCGTGTCCGTCCCCGTCGCCGCGCCCCCAGGCCAGCCGAAAAAAGCCGCCACTGCGGCCTGGATCGGCAGCGCCCTGGAGTACTACGACTTCTTCATCTACGGCAGCGCGGCCGCGCTGATCTTCCCCGAGGTCTTCTTCGACGAGTCCGACCCGGCCACCGCGACCCTGCTGTCGCTGGCCACGTTCGGCGTCGCGTACGCGGCCCGCCCGGTCGGCGCGCTCTTCCTCGGGCACTTCGGCGACAAGCTCGGCCGCAAGAAGATCATGGTCTTCACGCTGATCCTGATGGGCGTGTCGACGTTCCTCATCGGCTGTCTGCCCACCCGCGACCAGGTCGGCACCCTCGCCCCCGTCCTGCTCGTGCTGTGCCGTGTCCTGCAGGGCATCTCGGCGGCCGGCGAGCAGGCCAGCGCCAACTCCATGACGCTGGAACACGCGCCGCCCGAGCGGCGCGGCTTCTTCACCAGCTTCACCCTCAGCGGCACCCAGGGCGGCCAGCTGCTCGCCACGCTGGTCTTCATCCCCGTCGCCGCGCTGCCCGACGACCAGCTGATGTCCTGGGGCTGGCGGGTGCCGTTCTGGATGAGCGTCGCGGTCGCCGTCGTCGGCTTCGTCATCCGCCGCAAGCTGGACGAGACCCCGGCCTTCGCCCAGCAGACCGCCAAGGAGGGCGTCGTCAGGATGCCGCTGGCGATCCTGCTGCGCGAGCACTGGGCGGACGTCCTGCGGGTCGTCGCCGCCGCCCTCATCGCCTCGGTCAGCACGATCTTCACGGTGTGGGCGCTGTCGTACGCAACCAGCGACGCGGTCGGCATGAGCCGGTCCTCCATGCTGTGGGTGGGCGCGCTCGCCAACCTCGTCGCGCTCGCCGCGATCCCGCTGTGGGCCACCCTGTCCGACCGCATCGGCCGCCGCCCGGTCTTCCTGGTGGGAGCCGTCGGCAGCGCGGTCATGATGTTCCTGTACCTGTGGGCCATCTCCACGGGCTCCTACGCGCTGACCCTGATCCTCGGCATCGTCACCTTCGGTGTTGTCTACAGCGCCGCGAACGGTGTCTGGCCCTCCTTCTACGGCGAGATGTTCTCCACCCGCGTCCGGCTGTCCGGCATGGCGATCGGCACCCAGATCGGCTTCGCCGTGGCCGGTTTCGCGGTCACCTTCGCCGCGCAGATCGCGGGCCCGGACGGCGACGACTGGTCGGCGGTGGCCCTGTTCACCGCCGCCCTGTGCGTCCCGCCGGTCGTCGCCGCCCTCACGGCCCGCGAGACCCACAAGGTCCCGACGGAGCAGCTCGGCGAGCGGTCGCCCCAGGGGGCGCGGCAGCCGGAGAAGGCGACCGCCTGATCCCGCCGTTTCCCGTGTGCCCCCGGAGCCGCGACGGGTTCCGGGGGCATGTCGTGTGCCGGGCGTGCTCCCATGCGCCCCGTTGACAGATGACGTCCTGGGCAAGAACATCGGCCGAACCAAGCAGAAAAGAACACCTCTGCGCGCGCTGCGACATCCCTGACCCCGAGGGGGAGAACCTCCGCGCGCACCGGCCGGTTTCAGGGGCGGCCGGTGCGCGCGGAGTAATGCCGGTCGCCCGCCCTGCCGCGGGGTGGGACGTGAGGGGAACGGCGGCCGCCCCCTGCGCGCTCAAGAACAACCGCCCCCGCCACTCATCCCCTGATCACCCCTGAGAACTCCTCTCGGGAACCCCGTACGCCCGGTCCACCTTCAGCCGCAGCACCAGCCGGCGGTCGCGGACCATCGCGGCGCGGTAGTCCTCCCAGTCGGGGTGCTCACCCAGGACGTCACGGTAGAGGCGGATGAGCTCCTCCACCGTCTCGTCGTACGGGTCCTTCGCCACGGGCGTGAGGTCGGCCGTGCCCTCGGCGACCGTGTACGCCCACCGGTCGGCGCTGGTCACGTGGTACGACGCCCTCGGATCGCGGCGCAGATTACGGGTCTTGGCGCGGTCGTCGGTGATCGAGACCCGGATGATCCGCTCGTCCGGGTAGTAGGCGTGGCTGACGTTCGACAGCTGGGGCCGCCCGTCACGCTTGAGGGTCACCAGGACCCCGCCGTGGCTTTCGGAGAGCAGGTGCAGCAGCGCGTCCTGAGTCATGCCCGGATCAACCCGGCGGACCGAGCCGTGTATTCCGTGTGTCCCGTCGTGGCCGTGGCCGGTGCGACGGCCTGCGGGATGCTGCTTGGTGCGTTCCCTCACAGCGATCGACGATCATGCTGATGCGGGGGACCGTAGGGCCGTTCCTGCGCGACGATGATGTCTGAGGTCGTCACGGCGGGGTATTTGCCGGACCACCTCGACGAACGCGACGGAGGAGAACGATGGCACTGCTGCGACAAGAGGTGGACCCGGGTGAGGTCGGGCTGGACGCCAAGGCGCTGGACCGCCTCGACCAGCACTTCGCCCACTACGTCGACGAGGGCCGCATGCCCGGCTACCTCGTGGCCGTCTCCCGCGGCGGACGCGTCGCCCACCTCACGACGCACGGCCGCCGGGACATCGCGGCCGGGCTTCCCGTCGAGCCGGACACCCTGTGGCGGATCTACTCCATGACCAAACCGGTCACCGCGGTCGCCGCGCTGATCCTGGTGGAGGAGGGTCGGCTGTCGCTGGACGACCCGGTCGAACGGTTCGTTCCGTCCTTCGCGGAGCCGCGGGTGTACGTCAGCGGTTCCGGCGCCGACACCGTGACCCGCCCGGCCGACGGTCCGATACGAGTGCGGCATCTGATGACCCACACCTCGGGCCTGACCTTCGCCTTCTACCACGCGCACCCCGTCGACGCCCTCTACCGCGAGGCCGGTCTGGAGTCGTCGGTGGTGCCGGGCTCGAACCTGGCCCGAACGACCGAGGTGTACGCGAGCCTGCCGCTGCAGTTCGAACCGGGCGCGCAGTGGAACTACTCGGTCGCCTCCAACGTGCTGGGCCGGATCATCGAGGTGGCGTCGGGGCAGTCGCTGGACACGTTCTTCGCCGAGCGGATCTTCGGCCCGCTCGGGATGACCGACGCCGGTTTCCGCGTCACCGAGGACCAGGCGCCCAGACTCTCCGAGTTGTACGGCGAAGCCGACGGCGGCATCGAGCCGATCCCCGGCCTCCCGCTGCACGGCCGCCCACGCTTCCTGTCGGGCAGCGGCGGCATGGTGGCCTCCGCCCACGACATCCACCGCTTCATGGAACTGCTGCGCCGCCGCGGCGAACTCGACGGCACCCGCCTCCTCGCTCCCGGGACGGTGGACCTGATGACGTCGAACCACCTCCCGGGCGGCGCCGACCTGCGCTCCTTCGGCAGCCACCCCGCCCACGACGAACCCGGCAACGACGGCGTCGGCTTCGGCCTCGGCGTCTCCGTCGTCATCGACCCGGCCCGCACGCAGGCACCCTCGGGGCTCGGAACGTACGGCTGGAGCGGCGTCGCGACCACGACGTTCTGGGTGGACCCGAGCCGGGACCTGACGGTGCAGTTCATGACGCAGGTGCGGCCGAAGAGCTCGCACACGATCTTCCCGGATCTGAAGCGGCTGGTGCACGAGGCGGTCGCCGAGTAGGAACCGGGCCCGGATCGGTCGCGCACGTGCCGCGCCCGACTACTGATCGACCCGGAGGGTGAAGTGGACGCCCTCCCGGGCGAGTTCGGCCAGCCACTCCTGGGAGCGGGCCCCGGTCTCGGCGGCGCGGCTGAGGCCCGGCGGCAGGGAGCCGTCCAGGATGTGCCGGACACCGAGCGCGAGGGGGCGGGAGACACAGCGGGCCATCGCGCTCTCTTGCTCGTCACCCACCAGGTCCAGGAGGTAGCCGCCCGACCAGTCCCCGCCGGCCCCGCCGTGCACCTCCAGCGAGACGGCGAGGACGACCCGGTCGCGGTCGGCGTCCGTGGTCGGGTACTTCGCGGCCAACTCCTGGGCCAGGGCGGCGATCCGGGCGTCGTCGCCGGTCCGCAGCTCCGCGAAGACGCCGTCCCAGGCACGCAGCCAGCCGTCCAGACGCAGGGTGCCGCGGACGAAGGTGCGCGGCTTCCAGGCCGTCGGCAGTCCGTACTGCTCGACGAAGGGGAGGCTGTCCCGGTTGGGGTAGACCTCGAAGGTCTCGCCGTCGACGACGTGCCGCCGGGTCGCCTCCCAGGGCCGGTCGGCGGTGGTCTCGGCGCCGTCCTCGAGGTAACGGGCGGGCGCGCGCAGGGCGTTCAGGACACCCGCGGGGGCCCAGCTGAAGCGGTACCGGAAGTCGTTCGGGACGGCGGGGACGCCGCCGCAGTAGGAGGTGAGGCTGTACGAGGCCGGCGTACCGTCGCCGACGGCCTCCCTGGCGCGGGCGACGAGGCTGTGCGCGAAGAGGTGGTCGATGCCCGGGTCGAGTCCGGCCTCGGTGAGGACGACGACCCCGGCCCGCGCGGCCGCGGGTACCTGCTCCAGCACCGCGTCGGACACATAGCTGGAGCAGGCGAAGTGCGCCCGCTCGCGGACGCACAGGGCCAGCAGTGCGGCGTGTTCGGGAGCGGGCAGCATCGACACCACCACGTCCCCGGGCGCGAGGTCGGCCGCGAGCGCGTCCGGCGTGTACGCGCGCGGCTCGGCGCGGGAGGCGAGGCCGAGCCCGTCGAGGGCCTCGGCGGCGCGTTCCTCGGTGCGGTGCCACAGCCGTACCCGCTCGGCCGCCTCGCACAGCACGGCCAGACCGCTGCCGGTGGACAGTCCGGCGCCGATCCAGTGGACGGTGCCGCTCGCGGGAACCACCTCAGACATCACGCGACTGCCCTTCTACGATGCCGAGTTCACGGCAGGCCTGATGGAACCGGTCCAGACAGCGCCCCCACGGCCCGCCGACGCCGAGGTCGAGGAGCTGGGGCAGCAGGGCGGCCGAGAAGTCGGTGCTGGACTCCTTCGGCAGCAGCGACGGCAGGTTGTCGATGGCGATCAGGTCCAGCGGCGGTTCCTTGCGCAGCCTGCGGGCCGGGTCCGTCCAGTCGGTGGTGCGGTCGTAGACCGGCAGGACGTTCAGGGGCGAGCCCACGTCGCAGGTGACGTCGCACAGGGTGCGCAGGCGGCGGGCCGGAGCGTCGAGGTCCTCCTCGCGGAGGAAGGGCGGGACGGGGGTGGTGGCGAGGACGGCGTTCACCATGACGTCGTGGGCCAGCAGGGCTCCCCGGTCCAGGTCGCGGGTCTCCTCGAGGTCCCAGCAGGTGGGATCGACGCCGGCCTCGCGGAAGGCGACACGTGCGCCCCGCCCGCTGCGGCCGAGCGCCCCGACGACCAGGGCGGTGAACTCCTCGTCCCCGGCCACCGGGCGCAGCGTCTCGTCCAGCGCGTCCTTGTCGGTGGGTGTCAACGGCGCGAGGAGCCTGCCCCGGTGCTGGAGGACGGCCAGGGCGGCCCCCAGGTACCCCGCCCAGAATCCGAAGGCGGCGAGGCGGCGGCCGTGGTCGTCCACGAGGTATTCGAGGTCGAGCAGTGTCCCTCCCCCGCGCACGAACCGCCGGAGCAGGTCGGCCGCTCCGGGCTGCCGCTTGTAGGCGTGCCCGAAGAAGATGTGCCGGTGGGTCAGGTCAGAGGGCCCGTCCGGGAGTTCCTTCAGGCCGAGGACGACGGCGTCGGCGGGCGCCGACAGCCATGAGCCCGCGGGCGCGATCCGGCAGCCGACCGCCTCGTACTCCTCCACGGGGAAGATCCGCTGCGGGGACTCCTCGACGGTCAGCGACACCCCGCTGTCGACGAGCCGGCGCGCGTCGGACGGCACGATCGGGGTGCGCCGCTCGGTGGTGCGGACCTCGTGGCGCAGCCACAGGTGGAGCTCGGTCATACGCGGTTGGCCTCCGGGCGAAGGGCGTCGGACGCGAACCGGCCGACGCTCAGCGGGCTGACGTCCACGAAGGGTACGCGGCCCAGATACAGGTCTCGGACGACCTCGCCGACGGCGGGTCCCTGGAGGAAACCGTGGCCGGAGAAGCCGGTTGCATACAGAAAACGTGATACTGAAGTCGCCTCGCCGATCAGGGCGTTGTGGTCCGGCGTGAGCTCGTACAGGCCCGCCCAGCCGCCGGTGCGGCGCAGGTCGAGGAGGGCGGGGGCGCGCTGTTCCATGGCCGCGCCCAGGCGGGGGATCCAGCGGTCGTGGGTGTCGGTGGCGAAGCCGGGCCGCTCGTCGGGGTCGGACATGCCGACGAGGAGGCCGGGGCCCTCGGTGTGGAAGTAGAGGCTGGTGGTGAAGTCGATGGTCATGGGGAGGCCGGGCGGCAGTCCGTCGACCGGTTCGGTGACCGCGATCTGGCGGCGCAGCGGCTCGACCGGCAGGTCCACGCCGGCCATCGCGCCGACCGCCCGCGACCAGGCGCCGGCCGCGCAGATCACCGTGTCGGTGGCGATCCGGCCCCGGCTCGTCATGACGGCCGTGATGTCGTCGCCGTGGAGTTCGATGCCGGTGAGTTCGCAGTGCCGCAGGATCGTAGCGCCGTGGCGGCGGGCGGCGGCCGCGTAGCCGTGGACGACCGCCTCGGGCGTGCAGTGGCCGTCGTCGGGCGAGAAGGCCGCCGCGAGCAGGCCGTCGGTACTGATCAGCGGGGAGAGCCGCCGGGCCGCTGCCGGGTCAATCATGCGGCTGGGCACGCCGAGGGAGTTCTGCAGTCGTACGCCCGCCTCGAAGGAGGCGACGTCCTCGGGCCTCGACAGCAGGAACAGATAGCCGACCCGGTGCAGCCCGATGTCGTACCCGGTGTCCTCCTCGAAGCGGGCGAACGCCTCCAGGCTGCGCGCCCCGAGCTGGATGTTGAGTTCGTCGGAGAACTGCGCCCGCACCCCGCCCGCCGCCTTCGAGGTGGACCCGGAGGCGAGTTCGTCCCGCTCGACGAGCACGACGTCCCGTACGCCCGCCCGGGCCAGGTGGCAGGCGATGCTGGTGCCCATCACCCCGCCGCCGATCACGACGACACCCGCGCGCATGGTCACCCGTGTTCCCCCTTCGCTGCCTCGGCCTTCGCCGCCTCGACGACGGCCCAGGCGGCCGCCGCGTCCTGCACACCGAGGCCGACGCTGTTGTAGTACACGACGTCCTCGGGCGAGGTCCGTGCCGCGCGGCGCCCGGTGAGCACCTCGCCCAGCGGGACGAGGTCCTCAGGGGTCAGCAGCCCCTCCCGCACAGCGTCCACGACCGGTCCGGCGTGCTCGGCCGCGGTCTTCGGGTCGTCGACGACGACGGCCGCGGATCGTCGTACGACCTCCCTGTCCACCTCACGGCGGGTGGGCTCGAACGACCCCACGCTGACGACCGTGCACCCGGCATCCAGCCACTGGCCGCGCACCACGGGTGTGGTGCTGAGCGTGCAGGCCACGACCAGCGACGCCCCGCGCACGGCCGCCTCGGCGCTGTCGGCCGGCTCGACGGGCAGGCCCAGTTCGGCGGCCAGGGCCTCGGCGGCGCGGGCGCGATGCCGCGGGGTCGGGCTCCACAGCCGTACGGACTTCAGGTCCCGCACCCGGGCGATCGCCCGGGCGTGGGCGAGGGCCTGGGTGCCCGAGCCGAGGATCGTCAGGTCGGCGGCGTCGGGACCGGCCAGGGCGTCGACGGCGACGGCGCTCGCCGCGGCCGTGCGCAGGGTCGTCACCGCCATGCCGTCCATGACGGCGGTGAGGCGGCCCGTCACCGGGTCGAGCACGGTGACGACGGCGTGCACGGTCGGCAGCCCGGCCGCCGCGTTGCCCGGGTTGACGCTGCCGACCTTCGCGACCGCCCCGGTGTCCGCCGACAGCCGGGAGACGTACGCGAAGACGACACTGTCGTCGAAGCGGCTGGGATGCATGATCTTCCCGGGGAGGTCGACGCCTCCCGTGCCGAGCGCGGTGAAGGCCGCGCGCTGCGAGGCGATCGCCGTGTCGGCGTCGAGGAGGCGTGCCACCTGCCGCCCGGAGAGGAAGAGGACGTCGTCGGTCATTCCCTCTTCCTGTCCCCGCGCGCCGCCCGGGAATCAGGACAGGTGCGCCACCGCGTCCAGATGGGGCAGATGATGGTCCAGCCGCTCCCGCTTCGTCCGCAGATAGGTGATGTTGTTCTCGCACGGCGGTATCAGCAGCGGCACCGTCTCGGCGACCTCGATGCCGTGCCGCACCAACGCCTCGCGCTTGCGCGGGTTGTTCGACATCAGACGGACCGACTTCACGTCCAGGTCGTGCAGGATCCCGGCGGCGACCCCGTAGTCGCGGGCGTCCACCGGCAGACCGAGCGCCAGGTTCGCCTCGACGGTGTCCAGGCCCTCCGCCTGCAGCGCCATCGCCCGCAGCTTGCCGAGCAGGCCGATGCCCCGGCCCTCATGCCCTCTGAGGTAGACGACGACGCCGCTGCCCTCGGCGACGACCGCGCGCAGCGCGGAGGCGAGCTGGTCGCCGCACTCGCAGTGCTGGGAACCGAAGGCGTCACCGGTCAGGCACTCGGAATGCAGCCGGGTCAGAACGTCGTCCGTGCCGATCTCACCGTAGACCAGGGCCACTTGTTCGTCACCGCGGTCGTGATCGAGGTAGCCGACCGCCTGGAATTTCCCGTACACGGTGGGCAACGGGGCATTCACCACGCGTTCCACACCGGTGCGCTGTGGCGACTTCTTGCCGAGCACGCCAATTTTTTCTGTCATGATCTGGTTCCTAAGCAGAGACGAAAGGCCGTGAAAAGATGAGTGGTTCGCATATACGGTCGGCTGCGTACGGTCTGGTGCCGGCGGACACTACGGAAGACGTACGGACGCGGGGGGCGGACGTCTCAACGCAGGTCGCCGTCCTTCCGGTCGGGAGCTTCGAGCAGCACGGTGCGTACCTGCCGCTGGCGACCGACACGCTGGTCGCCTGCGCCGTCGCCCGGGAGATCGCCGCCGCGTACCCGGTGCACCTGCTCCCACCGGTGACGATCTCCTGCTCGCACGAGCACGCTGCCTGGCCGGGAACCGTCAGCATCTCCTCCGTCACCCTTCACGCGGTGGTACGGGACATAGCGGCTTCGCTGCGCCGGTCCGGCGTCGACACCCTGGTGGTGGTCAACGGGCACGGCGGGAACTACGTACTGGGCAACGTCGTTCAGGAATCCTCCGCCCGCGGTGAGCGGATGGCGCTCTTCCCGGCCGAGGAGGACTGGGAGACGGCGCGGGAGCGGGCGCAGGTGGCCACCTCGCTGCTCACCGACATGCATGCGGGGGAAATAGAGACCTCCATTCTTCTGCACGCTCATCCCGAATGTGTGCGGCCCGGCTATGAGACCTCCGATTTCGTCGCGGACGACCGTCGGCATCTCCTCACCCTCGGTATGTCCGGCTATACCGATTCGGGTGTCATCGGCCGCCCCTCGCTGGGCTCCGCGGAAAAGGGGAAGGCGCTCCTGGCGAGTCTGGCGGAATCCTTCGGCCCGTATTTCTCGATGCTGACCGGCAGCGGGCCCACCGAGTAACGCGTGGGCGTACGACGGGTTTCCGGGTCCGTCACGACGGTCCCGGCGCCGGTCTCGCCGGTCTCCTCCCCCGCCCCGGCGCGCAGGCCGGCGTACCAGCGGACGACGAGGACGATGACGCCCGGCAGGCTCGCCACGAAGCTCAGCACCCCGTACACCACCGCGACCGCCAGGCCGCTGCTCGCGCCCAGTCCCGCGGCGCCGAACGCCCAGGCGGTGACGCCCTCGCGGGGGCCCCAGCCGCCGACGTTCAGCGGGAGGCTCATGGCGAGCAGGGCGAGGACCGCGAGGGGCAGCAGTACGGCGGCGGAGGCGGCCGAGCCGGCGACGCGGGCGGCGACGACGAACATCCCGAGGTGGCCCGCGAGGACGACGGTGGAGGAGAGGGCGACGCCGGGCAGGTTGCGGCGTGACAGCAGTCCCTCGCGCGCCTCGCCGAGGCTTGCCCGCAGGGCCCGTCCGCGGCGGGAGGGGGCCCGGTTCATGCGGAGGGCGACGACGACGGCGAGCGCGCCGAGTGCGGCGAACGCGGCCAGGGGCGCGAAGTGCCGGGCGTCGGCCAGCACCGGGGACGGCATGGTCAGCAGTACGGTGACGCCGACGAGAGCCAGGACGATCTGCCCCGCGGCCCGTTCGATGACGACCGAGCGGACGCCGCGGCCGAGGTCACCGGCGCTCTGCCCGTGCCGTACCGCCCGGTGCACATCACCGAGGACGCCGCCGGGCAGGGCCGCGTTCAGGAACAGCGCACGGTAGTAGTCGGCGACGGCCGGGCCGAGCGGGAGCCGGATGCGCAGGCCCCGGGCCACCAACTGCCAGCGCCAGGCGCTGAAGACGGTGGTGACGAGGCCGATGCCGAGTGCCACGAGCAGCGTCGGACCGTCGATGCGGCGCAGGCCGTCCAGGAAGACGCCGGTGCCCAGGCGCCAGAGGAGGACGGCGAGGATGGCCACGCCCGCGACGGTCCCGAAGTGGGTCCGGACGGCACGGGAGTTGAAGCGGGCGAAGAAGGAGCGGGAGAAGGAGGAGCGGGCGGCGCCGGCCCGGGGTGCCGGCACGATCACGCCGATACGGTCCTCGGAGACGGCCGCACCGGTGGGGGCCACCGTCTTGCCGCCGGGCCGGGCGGGCGCCACGGCCAGGTCGGTGTGCCGCTCGCGCGGCTCCACGCCGGGCAGGCCGCCCCAGGTCCGTACCGTCTCCACGCTCATGACGCCCCGCCCGTCGGCCGGGACAGCGCCAGCAGGTCGGTGTGGTGGACCACGACCCGCAACTCGCCCGCCGCGCAGGCCGCGAGGCGCTCGCTGAGATACCGGTCGGCGCGTTCCCGCAGTTCCGGGCGCTGTTCGACGGCCGCGCCGACCCAGCCGCGCAGCCACTGGGCGGTCAGCGCGGACTCGGTGGGGCCAAGGCGCCAGGGGCTCGGGTTCAGCCGTACCGTCGCGCCGCGTTCGGAGAACGCCTCGCACGCAGCGGTGACCGCGTCCGGGCCGAGCAGGCCGCCCTGGCGCTGGTGGGCGTTGAACGCCTCGGCGATCTCCGCGTCGAGCGGGTGGGACGGGGTGAGGTCGACGCGGCCGGCCACGGAGAGCGTCAGCAGGGCCGGACAGCCCGCTCCGGTGCAGGCGGCGGCGAGAGTGTCGATCTCCTCGCGGGTGAGGACGTCGAGCAGCGCGGATGCCGTCACCAGGGACGCGCCGGCCAGGGCGTCCGGGGTGAGCCGGCCGACGTCACCGCGGCGGGTCTCGGTCGAGACGCGGCTGCCGTCGGCGCTGGAACGCGGGGCGGACACGGCGGCGAAGTGCAGGAGGTAGGGGTCGCGGTCGTGCAGGATCCAGTGCTGGGCGCCGTCCAGACGAGGGGCCAGCCAGCGGCCCATCGAGCCGGTGCCGCAGCCCAGGTCGTGGACGACGATGCCGGCCTTCCCCGGCAGGTTCGCGAGCCGGATCCGCAGCGGATCGAGCAACTCGACCGCCCGCGCGGCGGCGTCGGCGCCCTCCCGCAGCTCCAGCCACTCGGGGGCGTAGCGCGGCGGATCGTCGGGCCCGGCGTTCCGCAGCCGCACCGTGGGCCGCTCGCCGGGGCGCAGGGTGGGGCCGGCGCCGGGGATGACGTGTTCGGCCTCGCCGGGGACTTCCCCGGGTCCGGCTACGGCAGCTTGCACGGACGCTCCTCCAGGACCGGCAACCACGGAACTCCTCGACTCGACGGCCTCGTCGGGGCCGAGCTGCGTCGGGATCTTCCCCGCCTGTTGTGTCATTGCCGTCTTCCTCATGCCGCCCTCCTGGGTTCGCTCGGCAGCCGGCCCAGTACTCCGGCCAGGCTGCGGGCCGTTGCCGCCCAGCCGCCCAGGGCGGACCGACGGCCCCTGGCGGCGGACTTCAGCCGGCGTCGTACGTCCGCCTCGCCGAACCAGCAGCGCAGCTCCGAGGCGAGGGCGGCGGGGTCCTCCGGCGGGACGAGGATGCCGGGCACGCCGCCGTCGGGGGCGCGGCCGACCGCCTCGGGGAGGCCGCCGACGTCCGTGGCCAGCACGGGGATGCCGCGCGCCAGGGCCTCGGTGACCGCCATTCCGTACGTCTCGGCGTACGAGGTGAGGACCATGAGGTCGGCGGCGTTGTAGCTGGCGTCGAGTGCGGCGCCGGACTGCGGGCCCGCGAGGTGCAGGCGGTCCTGGAGGCCGTACTTGCGGATCAGCACCCTGAGCCCGGCGACGTACTGCGGATCCTGGGTGAGTCCGCCGACGCAGACGCAGCTCCACGGCAGATCGGTCACCGCGGCCAGCGCCTCCACCAGCCGGTGCTGGCCCTTGCGCGGGGTCACCGCGGCGACGCACAGCAGCCGGGACACGCCGTCGGTGCCGGAGGCGAGCGGCGCGATGTCGGCGCCGGGGGCGGCGACATGGACCCGGTCGGGGGCGAGACCGTGATGGGAGACGAGGCGGCGCACGGCCCAGTCGCTGGTCGCGATGACGGCGGGGACGGCCCGCAGCACGGCGCGTTCCTTGGCGTCCAGCTCCGCCGCCACCGCCGGGTCCAGCCCGGTCTCGTCGCCGAGCGGGAGGTGGACGAGGACGGCCAGACGCAGCCGTTCCGCCTCGGGAACGACGACCTCCGGGACACCGCAGGCGACCAGCCCGTCCAGCAGGACGACCGCGCCGTCCGGCAGGTCCCGCAGCGTCTGCGCGAGTTGCGTACGGGCCGCGGCTGCCGGGCGGGGCCAGTCGCCGGGCACGGCGTGCTGGTGCACCTGCCAGCCGAAGCCGGCCAGGTCCAGACTCACGCGCCGGTCGTAGGCGTTGCCCCCGCTGGGGGCGGTCGGGTCGTCCACACCGCCCGGCAGGACGAAGTGCACGGAGCGCAGGGACATGGGGATGATCTCCGCGTTCTTGAGAGCGGAGTGCTGCACGGGCACATAGTCGAGCGTGGCGGCCCGCTCCATCGTCGTGTCGGTCACAGGGCACGCTCGTAACTCGCCCAGGCGACGTGCGACTCGTGCAGCGAGACGGTGAGCCCCGCCAGACCCTTGGCGCCCTCGCCGAGCGCGCCCTTGTGGATCCGCTCGGCGAGCCGGTCCGCAATGACCTTGGCCAGGAACTCCGTGGAGGTGTTGACCCCGGCGAAGTCGGGCTCGTTGTCGAGGTTCCGGTAGTTCAGCTCGCTGACTACCGCGCCGAGTTCCTGTGTGGCGAGTCCGATGTCGACGACGATGTTGTCGTCGTCCAGCTGCTCGCGCCGGAACGTGGCGTCCACCAGGAACGTCGCTCCGTGCAGGCGCTGCGCGGGTCCGAAGACCTCGCCGCGGAAGCTGTGGGCGATCATGATGTGATCGCGGACGGTGATGCTGAACAACGGACGACCCTCCAGGTGCGGCACGTCTTGTCCCCCGCTGATCCCTGCCGGGGGATGCCGTGTAGTACGGCTCCTCGCCCCCCGTTGTTCAGCCTCCTCTCACTCTTTTCTCAGGTCAGGCGCTCTTGCGCGCCTGGGGTGGGTCATACGGGATTGAACCTGTGTGTCGCCCGTTCACTCGTCCGCGTCGTAGCGGACCCGGTGGCACAGGGCGGGAATCTCGCCGGAGGCAAGCCGCGGCAGCACGTCGGGCAGTTCGCCGAAGGCGCTCTCCCCGGTGACGAGGGCGTCGAGCGCAGGGTCCGCGAGCAACTCCAGGGCGAGGGCCAGCCGGTCGGCGTAGGTACGGCTGGAGCGGCGGGCGGGCGACACGGAACCGACCTGGCTGCTGCGGACGACCAGCCGCCGGGAGTGGAAGGCCTCGCCGAGCGGGAGGCTGACCTGCCGGTCGCCGTACCAGCTCAGTTCGAGGACGGTGCCCTCGGCCCTCAGCAGTTCCAGCGCGCGGGCGAGGCCCTGTTCGGTGGCGCTGGCGTGGACCACGAGGTCGCAGTCGCCGAGGGCGTCCGGGGGCAGGGCGAAGTCGACGCCGAGGGCCTCGGCGGTCTTGGCCCGGGCCGGGTCGGCGTCCACCAACTGGACGCGCACGCCGGGGAAGCGGGCCAGCAGGGCGGCCACCGAACTGCCGACCATGCCGCCGCCGACCACCGCGATCCGGTCGCCGACCAGGGGCGCCGCGTCCCAGAGGGCGTTCACGGCGGTCTCGACGGTGCCCGCGAGAATGGCCCGTTCGGCGGGTACGGAGGGGGGTACGGGGGTCACGGCGGTCACGGGGACGACGTACCGCGTCTGATGCGGATACAGGCAGAACACGGTCCGCCCGAGGAGGTCGTCCGGCCCCTCCTCCACCACACCCACGTTGAGGTAGCCGTACTTCACCGGCCCGGGGAAGTCGCCCTCCTGGAACGGCGCCCGCATGGCCGCGTACTGACTCTCCGGTACTCCGCCACGGAACACGAGGGTCTCCGTGCCCCGGCTGACCCCGGAGTACAGCGAGCGGACGACGACCTCGCCCTCGGCCGGATCCGGCAGGGCCATCTCGCGTAGGGCGCCATGCCCCGGAGAGCTGAGCCAGAACGCACGTCCGGTGCGCTTCATCGGCATCCTCCTGAACGATCGGGAAGCTGTTCACGTACCGAGGTGTGCACAGGTCGCGCACAGTACGCGGCCTTGATCCACTCTGTCACCTGGCCGGAGGAATGTGCGGTGGCCCTGAACAACACTTACGACGCGAGGCTGGTCCAGCAGGAGACCGCGGTGGGAGCGGGACTGCAGATCCTGCTGCTGGCCCTGCTCGGCACGGCGATCGGCATGGGGCCGGCGGGCTGGCTCACCGGCCTCGCCTTCGCCATCGCCACCTGGGCGGTGCTCTCCCGAGCCCTGCACCGGTCCCGGCTGCGCTCCTTCGGCCCGGCCAACCGGGTCACCCTCGGCCGGGCGACCCTGGTCGGCGCGGTGACCGCGTTGGTCGCCGACTCCTTCGAGAGCTCACCACCGGTGACACTGTTCGTCGGCCTGACGGCGGTGGCGCTGATCCTCGACGGCGTGGACGGCAAGGTCGCCCGCCGCACGGGTACCTCGACACCATTGGGCGCACGCTTCGACATGGAGGTCGACGCGTTCCTCATCCTGGTGCTCAGCGTGTACGTCTCCATGGCCCTCGGCCCGTGGGTCCTGCTGATCGGCGCCATGCGCTACGCCTTCGTCGCCGCGGCCCGCGCCCTCCCCTGGCTCAACGCCCCACTCCCTGCGAGCACGGCCCGCAAGACGGTCGCCGCACTCCAGGGCGTCCTGCTCCTCGTGGCCGCCTCGGCCCTCCTTCCGTACACGGCGACGTTCGCGGTCGCCGCGATCGCGCTGGTGCTGCTGGTGTGGTCGTTCGGCCGGGACATCCTGTGGCTGTGGCGGACGTCTCGGACGTCGCGGACCGAGGAGGCTTCGGTGGCGAAGGTGCTGGAGCTGATGCCGGAGCCGGAGCCGGTGGCGTCTTGAGAATGCGGTGTCCGGTATACCGTCGACAGCCGTCATACAGAATGCGGTATACGGTCGTCAGTCGCCCAGCGGCATCCGATACACCGTCGACCCTCTGGCCCGAAAACCCAGCCGTTCGTACAGTCGGTTGGCCGCCGCCCGGTCCGGGCGCGAGGTGAGGTCGACGGTCCGCGCACCCGCCTCCCGGGCCAGCCGCAGGGCCTCCCGCGTCAGCAGCCCGGCGATTCCGTGGCCGCGCGCCGCGACGTCGACGACGACATCCTCGATGCGGGCCCGCAAGCCGCTCGGCACCGGAAACATCACCAGCGTGAGGGTGCCGACGATCGCGTCGGCCGAGCGGGCGACCAGCACGGTGTTCGCGTCGCACCGAAGGATGCGGTCGACCGCCGCGAGGTCGAGAGGTGTAGCGGTCGAGGACAGTTGCGGCAGCATCCGGTCGAAGGCGTCGACGAGTGCCTGGTCCGCCTCCCGGACGATCTCCACCCGGATGTCCTGGGTCTCCATGGCGTGGACTCTATCGCCGCGGCAACAGCCCGACCGCCGCAGCCGGTAGCGCCGCCAGCACCAGCCACGGCACCGCGGCCGGCAGTCCGCTGTCGAGCAGCATTCCCGTCATCGCACTGCCGACGAGGACGATCAGGCCGGAGACCGAGGACAACGCTCCCGTGTACAGACCGAGTCGGCCTTCTTCGGCGAGGTCGGGGATCCAGGCCCGGGCGACGGGGGCGACGAGCATCTGGCCGAAGGTGAGCAGGACGACGAAGCCCGCGGCGGGGAGCAGGCCCGCGGTGTCCGTCCAGTTCGCGGGGCGGGCGAGGGCCACCACCGCGAAGCCGGCCGCGATCAGCAACAGGCCGGTCGCCATGGAGCGGCGCAGGGTGAGGCGGCCTCCCACCCAGCGGGTGACGGGGAGTTGGGCGGTCACGACCAGCAGCGACGACAGGGCGAACAGCCAGGCGAGCGGGGCCTGGGAGCCGGCCGCGCGCTGCACCTCGTCGGGGAGGGCGAGGTAGAGCTGGTTGTAGGCGAGCAGGTAGGCGCCGTACGCGCAGCACAGCGCGAGGAAGCGGCGGTTGCGGAGCAACGGCCCCACGCCGCCCCGGACTTGGACGCGTTCCCGGCCCGGGATGCGCTGCGGCAGCAGCCACGCGTGTCCGGCGAGGACCAGGACGAAGATCCCCGCTCCGGCCAGGCACACCGTGCGGAAGTCGACCGACAGGAGCAGTGCGCCGAGGAGCGGGCCGACGAACGCCCCCGCCTGTCCGGCCACGGTGAACAGGGCCAGGACACGGGTACGGGAGCCGCCGCCCGTCGACTCCCACGCCACCGCCTGCCGGGCGACCTCGGACTCCACGGCCGGTGAGAACAGCGCGGCGGCGAACCCGATGAGCAGGACGGCGCCGATGACGGACCAGGTCTCCTCCGCGTAGCCGAGCCAGGCGAATCCCGCGATCCGCAGGACGCAGCCCGCGAGCACCACCGGCCGGATGCCGTACCGGTCGGCCAGCGCCCCGCCCACCACGAACAGCCCCTGCTGGCTGAAGGTCCTGAGGCCCAGCACCAGGCCGACGAGCCAGCCGGCCATGCCCATGGCCTGTCCGAGGTGTTCGGAGAGGAAGGGCAGCACGACGAAGAAGCCGATGTTGAAGGCGAGTTGGGTGAGGATCAGCAGCCGTAGCAGGGGCGAGAGCCGGGTGCGCCCGGATGCCCCGGGTGGCGCCTTGCGTCGCAGGCCGATCGACGGTGAGGTCATCGGGTTCCCACCAACTCCTTTGTGAGTGACGGTTCTTCGGCCGACGGCGGCTCGGGGGTACGCGCCGGCCGGGTCCGCCTCGGCAGCCGCACTCCGCCCGCCGCACTCACCGCGAGCGCCCCGAGCAGGGCGAGTACGGCGGCGGGGGCGAGGACCGCCCAGGGGGCGCGCTCGGCGTAGGGCTGGTTCTCGGCGAGGAGCAGGCCCCACTCCGGGGAGGGCGGCTGGGCGCCGAGCCCGAGGAAGGCGAGGGAGGCGAGCGCGAGGGCGATGCCGGGCAGGCGGAGCAGGGCGTGGCGGGTGACGGACGGCAGGGCGGCGGGCAGGAGTTCGTGGCGCAGCAGGTACCAGCGGCCGGCGCCGAGACCCCGGGTGGCGGTCACGTGGAGGGCGGCGCGTTCCTGGCGCAGCAGCGCGGAGGTGTGCGCGGCCAGGGGCGCCCAGGCGACGGCGCCCACGGCGAGCGCGGGTGTGGCGGGCCCACTGCCGGCGACCGCGGTGACAAGGAGCGCGAGCAGGACGGGCGGGACGGCGTTGACGGTGTCGACGAGCGGCCCCGAGAGCCGGGGCACCAGTCCGAGCAGCACGCCGGTGAACAGCGTGGCGGCGCCGATCGCGAGGGCGAGCACGAGGGTGTCGACGGCGCCGTGGGCGACCCGGGCGAGGACGTCCCGGCCGAGGGCGTCGGTGCCGAACGGGTGGCTCACGGAAGGGGATCGCAGGCGTTCGCCGGTGTCGAGGGCGAGCGGGTCGCGGGGCAGGCCGAGCGCGACGACGACCGTCAGCAGTAGACCGTATGCAAAAGGCAGGATCCTGCGGACAGGCGGCGATCGACGGTGGAGTGAGGACAACGCGCCGTCGCGCAGGGCCGGGCCGACGAGGAGCCGCGTCGTGAGGGCGGCGAGTCCCGCCGCGATCGCCGCCAGCAGGACCAGGGCCAGCGTGCCTGCCTGGAGGACGGGCAGGTCCTGGGCCAGGGCGGCCTGGAGAGTGGTGCGGCCGAGGCCGGGGATGTCGAAGATCTGCTCCACCGCGACGGCCCCGCCGGTCAGGCCGACCACGAACAGGCCGAGGTTGGGGAGCAGTCCGGGCAGGCAGCGGCGTACCGCCTGGCGGGCGATGCTGCGGCCCGGCAGTCCGCGCGCGGCGGCGGCCAGTGCCCAGGGCTCGGCGAAGGCGCCGGGCAGCAGGTCGTCGAGGAGCCGCCCGATGACCGCGCCGGCGGGCAGGCCGAGGGCGAGGGCGGGCAGCACCGTCCACTGGGGCCCGTACCAGCCGAGGGCGGGCAGCCAGCCCAGCTGTACGCCGACGACGGTGGCCAGGACGGACGCGGTGAGGAACTCGGGCAGCGCGGCGAGCACCGCCGAGCCGCTGCCTCCCGCGCGGCGGCCGTCGAGGCGTCGGTGCGCGCCGAGCCGCAGCGTGCGGGCGCAGATCAGGGCGGCGGTGAGGGCGGCGACCGCGAGGGCCACCGCCATGAGCAGCAGGGATGCGCCGAGGGCCTGGAGCACGGCGGGGGTGACCGCCTCTCCGGAGAGCCACGACCGTCCGGTGTCCCCGCGCCACAGCCCGCCGAGCCACTGCCCGAGCAGCCGCGACGGGCCCTCGTCCAGGCCGAGTTGGGCCCGGATGTCCGCGAGTACCTGGGGGGTGGGGTCGCGGTCGGCCGAGCGGGCCTTGAGGACGGTGAGCGCCGGGTCGGTCCGTGTCAGCCAGGGCAGCAGGCCGATGCCGCAGACGAGGGCGGCCGCGAGGGCGGCACGCCACACGAGGGCGGCCACGTGTCGTCGCACGGTTCAGCGCCGGGTTCCGGTACCGACGAGGGTGCGCTCGTACGGGTCGAGGAGCACGCCGCTGACCGAGGCGGCGACGCCGGTGATGATGCGCTGGTGGACCAGCGGGACGACGGCGTCGGCACCGAGGACGGCTGCTTCGGCGGCCATGGCGGCGTCCTGGCGTTGGCCGGTGTCAGCCAGACGCTCGGCCTCGGCGACGGCCCGGTCGACGTTCCGGTCGCAGAGCTGGGCGATGTTGTAGCCGCCGTCGCAGGTGTAGTCGCCGGCGAGCACGGCGACGGGGTCGCCGGTGTCGACCAGGGTGTTGCGGGCGAGGACGAAGGCGTCGAACTTGCCCTCCAGCGCGTCGCTCTCGAGCCGCGAGTACTCACGCACCTCCAGCGTGACCTTGAACCCGGCCTTCTCCAGCTGCTGCTTCAACACCTGGGCGACTTCGGGGAGTTCGGGCCGGTTGTCGTAGGTGGCGAGGGTGATGTCCGTGCCGTCGGGGTCGCCGGCCTTCGCGCGTCCGGCCGGCTGCTGCCGCTTGCCCTCGGCCCAGGTCACGGCGGGTCCGTAGATGCCGGCGCCGGGGTCGGCGTACCCCTCGTAGACGCCCTCCGCGAGAGCCGAGGTATCCACTGCCTCGCGGGCGGCGGCGCGCAGTGCCGCGTCCTTGAAGGGGCCCGACGCGGAGTTGAGGAGCAGGCTCGTGGTGCGGGTGGTGGCCGTCTCCTTGCGGGTGGCCTCGTCCAGGGTTGCGGCCTGGGCGACGGGTACGGCTTCGGCGATGTCGATCTCGCCGGTGCGCAGGGCGCTCGCGCGGGCCGTGCCGTCGGCGATGAAACGGACGTCGAGGCCGGAGGCCTGGGCGCGGCCGCCCCAGTAGTCGTCGTAGCGGTCGAGGGCGGCGGAGGTGGATCCGGTGGCCTTCGTCAGCGCGAAGGGGCCGGTGGCGGTGCCGACGGGGTCGACGCGGTCCTTGTCGTCGTAGGCCTTCGAGGAGAGGACGGCGAGGCTGGGGCCGGCCAGGCGCAGGGGCAGTACGGGGTCGGGGGCAGTAGTGGTGATGCGTACGGCGGTGTCGCCCGCGGCCTTGGCGGTGAGCGTGACGCCCAAGAGGGCGGCGGGGGCGGGCTTGGCCTCGGTGGCGTGGGTGAGGGCGGCGGCGACCGCGGTCGGGGTGACGTCCGAGCCGTCCTGGAAGGTGGCCTCGCGCAGGGTGAACAGCCAGCTGCGGTCGTTCTCGCGGCGCCAGGACTCGGCGAGCGCGGGGGCGGCGGCGCCGTTGGCGTCGAGGGCGGTCAGGCCCTCGGTGACGCCGAGGCGGCTGAGGATGGTGGCGTCGGCGCCGTACGGCGAGAGGTTCTCGGCGGGCGGGAAGGCGAGGGCGACCCGCAGCCGGGAGCCTTCCTTCGCGTCGCCCGACGAGTCGCTGCCGCCGCCGGAGGCGAAGCAGGCGGTCAGGAGCGGGGCGAGGAGCAGGGAACCGAGTAGGTGACGGCGTCGCATGTTCTCACCGCCCCATCGGGATCTCGAAGTGGAGGACCCCGTTGCCGCCGTCGGGGTCCTCGCGCTCGTCGTGCACGACCTTGCCGAGCGACCGCCAGAAGGGCTCGGCTCCCGGTACCGCAGGGTCGGTGTGCAGGTAGACGCTGCGGTAGCCGCCGTCGGCGGCGGCGAAGGCCAGCAGTTCGTCGACCAGGCGCCGGGCAAGACCGCGCCTGCGGTGCTCGGGGCGGACGTACACCCGGCGCAGTTGTGCGGTCTCGCCGGAGGGGTAGCGGTCGGCGAGGTGGCGCGGGTTCGGCGGGTGCGCCGGGCCGCGGGAGTCGAGCGCGGCGGTGGCCACGACGGTTCCGTCGCCCGGGTCGACGGCGACCAGGAGGGTGTGGCGGGCGGGGGCGAGATAGGCGGCGGCCGGGTCGACGATGTCGGCGTGCCAGTGGGGCACATAGCCGGTCCCGAAGTCGCGGTAGACGGTGTCGAGCATCACGGCTCGCGCACCATCGAGGTCGTCGGAGCTCGCCGCCCTGATGCTGTAGTTACGCACTTGCACATCATATGCATTAAGGCGGAGGGGTGATCAACGGGCCCGCGTCTGCTGTCGGGACGGCCGCAGCTGCCGCATCAGTCGCCGGAGTTCCGGGACTACTGCCCCCACTCCAGGAACGCCGTCACGAACCGCCCCGCATCGTCCAGCCACGGAAAGTGCGCGGCGCCGGGCTGGACGACCAGCTCGCCGTTGGGGAACAGACCCGCGTACTCAGCCACCGCGCGCGTCGGCGCCGCCACGTCCACCTCACCGGCCAGCACGAGCACCGGCGCGGCGAACCCGGCGAGGGCCGCGCGGGTGGCGGCCGGGTCGAACGCGCCCGCCGACCCGTACACGGCGGCCGCCTCGTCGTTGCGCTGCTTCGCCTCCGCCTCTCGTACGGCCTTCGCCTCGTCGTCCCAGCGGGCGAACCAGAGGGGGGCGACGGCCTGCCAGTCGTCGGGGCCCGCCCGGCCGGCGGTGATCGCTTCCAGGGCCGTGTACGCCGGCGTGAACCACGGTTCGTCCCGGCGCAGGCGCGCGGTGCTCAGGCGGTCCTCGGCGGTGATCTCGATGCCGACCGCGTAGACACTCGGGGTGATCAGGGCGAGGCGCGCGACGCGGTCGGGGTGCCGGGCCGCGTAGCGGACGGCCAGGTTCGCGCCCGCGGAGTGCGCGAGGAAGTCCGCCCGGTCCAGGCCCAGTTCCTCGCGGAGCGCCTCGACGTCGTCGACCAGGCGGTCGCAGCGGTACGACGCCGGCTCGTCCGGTGTCGCCGAGCCGCCCGTGCCCCTGAGATCCAGGCGGATCAGGGTGCGGTGGGCGGTCAGACCGCCCAGGTCTCCGAGATAGGCCGAGTCCTGCATCGGGCCGCCGGGCAGGCAGACCAGGGGCGGGCCGTCGCCGGACACGTGGTAGGCGAGGCGGGTGCCGTCTGGTGCGGAGAAGGTGGGCATGCGGGCGAGCCTTTCAACGGGTTCCCTTCCCGGCAACTGGATTGCGGCGGGGGCGCCGGGGGCGCGGCGGCGCCGGGGGCCCGGGGGCCGTCAACTGTCGTGTCCTGCCTGTGAGCCCGGCGCGGCCCCACCCGCGGGTGGGGTGGGGCCGCCTTGTCGGCATCGCGTCACCGCGTCACCGGGTCTCGCGTTACCGCCTCACCGCCTCACCGCGTCACCGCGTCGGCGTGGCGACCGGTGCCGGGGCATAGCCGGTGGGCCGGGTGGTGAAGGTGCCGCGGCCCTGGGTCCGGCTGCGCAACCGGGTGGCGTAGCCGAACAGTTCGGCCAGCGGCACGGTCGCGGTGACGACCGCCGACCCCGCGCGCGTGGCCGAGCCGGAGACCCGCCCGCGCCGTGCGGCGAGGTCGCCGAGGACGGTACCGACGGCGTCCTCGGGCACGGTGACCGTGACCTCGACGACCGGTTCCAGCAGGGTCATCGCCGAGGCCCGCAGGGCTTCCCGGAGCGCGAACCGGCCGGCGGTGCGGAAGGCCGTGTCCGAGGAGTCCTTCACATGCGTCGCCCCGTCGGTGAGGGTGACACGCAGCCCGGTCACCGGGTGCCCGCCGATCGGCCCCTCCACAAGGGCGTCCCGGCAGCCGGCCTCGACCGCCCGGACGTACTCCTGCGGCACGCGCCCGCCCACGACAGCGGACCGGAACTCGAAGCCGGTACCAGTACCAGTACCAGTACCGGCCTCCGGATCCAGTGGCTCCACGTCGAGGACGACATGCGCGAACTGCCCTGCTCCGCCGTCCTGTTTGACGTGCCGGTACACCAGGCCGGACACCCCGCGGACGACCGTCTCCCGGTAGGCCACCCTCGGCCGGCCGACGGCGACCTCCAGCCCGCGCTCGCGCCGGACCTTCTCCACCGCGACCTCCAGGTGCAGTTCGCCCATGCCGGACAGCAGCGTCTGACCGGTCTCGGGGTCGGTCCGGACCACCAGCGACGGGTCCTCCTCGACCAGCCGGGCGAGCGCCGTGGCCAGCCGGTCGGTGTCGGTGGACCTGCGCGCCTCGACCGCCACGGAGACCACCGGGTCGGCCACGCTGGGCGGTTCGAGAACGAGCGGGGCGTCCGGCGCGCACAGGGTCGAGCCGGCCCGGGCCGACCTCAGCCCGACCACGGCGACGATGTCCCCGGCCACCGCCCGCTCCAACTGGGCGTGCCGGTCGGCCTGCACTCGCAGGATCCGCCCGATCCGCTCGGTGCGCCGTGTACCCGCGTCCATCACCGTGGCCCCTTTCTCGATCGTTCCCGAATACACCCGCAGATACGTCAGCCGTCCCGTCGGGGTGGCACTCACCTTGAACGCCAGCGCCGCGAAGGGCGCCTGCGGATCGGCGGCCCGCTCCTGCTCCGTTCCGTCGTCACCCGTGCCGCGTACGGCGGGCACGTCGAGCGGCGACGGCAGGTACGCCACGACGGCGTCCAGCAGCGGCTCGATCCCCCGGTTGCGGTAGGCCGAGCCGCAGAGCACGACCACGCCCTCGCCGGTGCGGGTGAGGTCGCGCAGGGCGTCGACGAGCGTGCGCGTGTCGAGCGCCGACTGGATGCCGTCGACCGGCGACTGGATGCCCTCGACCATCGTCTGTATATCGTCTCCCGTAGACCGCGCGTCGCCGGTCGACTGCATACAGAATTCCTCCAGCGCGCCTGGATGCAGCTCCGCCACCGCCTCCTCCAGCAGCCGACGGCGCCTGTACGCCTCCTCCCTCAGTTCCTCGGGCACCGGCCCCTCCTCGACCGTCTCACTGCCGTCGACCCAGGTCAGCGCCCGCATCCGCAGCAGATCGACGACGCCGACGAACCCGTCCTCGCTCCCGATGGGCAACTGCACAACCAGCGGAGCCGGGTGCAGCCGCTCCCGGATCGACTCGACGGCCGTGTCGAGATCGGCTCCGGCCCGGTCCAGCTTGTTGACGAACGCGATCCTCGGCACGCCGTGCCGGTCCGCCTGCCGCCACACCGACTCGCTCTGCGGCTCGACGCCCGCGACGGCGTCGAACACCGCGACCGCTCCGTCGAGCACGCGCAGCGAGCGCTCCACCTCGTCGGCGAAGTCGACATGGCCCGGGGTGTCGATCAGGTTGATCCGGTGACCGTCCCAGGCGCAGCTCACCGCCGCGGCGAAGATCGTGATCCCGCGATCGCGCTCCTGGGAGTCGAAGTCGGTGACGGTGGTGCCGTCGTGGACCTCGCCACGCTTGTGCGTGGTCCCGGTGGCGTACAGGATCCGCTCGGTAACGGTGGTCTTGCCGGCGTCGACGTGGGCGAGGATGCCGAGGTTGCGGACGGCGGTGAGGGTGTTGAGGTTGGTGCGCACGGCCCGTGGCCTTTCGAAAGGGTCGGTGACAGGGCAGCGCGATTCCCGGACGGGGCTGTTGTACGACGCCTCTGACGGAACGTCAGTACCTGGACACACGCGCCCGGAGTTCGGGGCGGGCGTCGTCAGGCGTCGTGGTGGTCAGTCGTTCGTCCGGGACATCCGGTACCAGCCGCGCAGCGGGCACCGGACGGACGAGGACACGAGGATCACGTCGTACTGCGACCGGGGGACGACGACAGCGGTGCACTCACGCATGACCGTCTCCCCTCACTCGTCGTTCCACGTCATGGCACCCGCCGCGAACTGGTGGGCGGTGCCTGGTCCTTGGCGAGTGTAGAGAACCGGCGAGGAGAGGGGCACGTGATTTTCCGCGCCCACCGCGCCCAAGCCCGCCCGAACCTGAGGACCGATGACCGATGACCGATGACCACCGGCGTCCCCCGCGCTCAGACCGGCCCCGGCCCCGCCCCACCTTTGAGTCGCTCCAGGTCGGACGGCCGCACCTGGATGACCAGAACGGCGATCAGCGCGGCGACCGCGGTGAAGATGGCCGCCATGACGAACGCGGCCGACACTCCGGCGGTGAGGATCTCGTCGGAGAAGGGACGCGGGAGCTCCCCGGTGCGCTGGAAGCGCAGGCGTTCGGCCGGGGTGGCCTGCTCGAGGAAGAGCGGGATCTGCTTCTCCGCCTCGTTGGTGTTGGCCGTACCGAACACCGTGACCAGGATGGACAGGCCGAGCGAACCGCCTACCTGCTGCGTGGCGTTGAGGAGTCCGGAGGCCGCGCCGGTCTCGCGGACGGAGACGTTGGAGAGCGCCATCAGGGTGAGCGAGACGAACTCCATGCCCATGCCGAGGCTGAAGACGAGGATCGGGCCGAGGACACTGCCCGCGTAGGTGGAGTGGACGTCGGTCAGGGTCAGCCAGGCCAGGCCCACGGCGGCGAGGATCGCGCCCACCACCATGAAGGGTTTGGGTCCGTAGGTGGGCAGGAACTTCGAGGCCAGTCCGGCGCCGACCGCGATGACCGCGCTGACCGGCAGGAAGGCGAATCCGGTGGCCAGCGGGCTGAATTGCAGCACGTTCTGCACGAAGAGGGTGAGGAAGAAGAACATGCCGAAGATCGCGGCGGCGAGGCACAGCATGACGCCGTACGTGCCTGCCCGGTTGCGGTCGGCGAACATGTGGAGCGGGGTGATCGGTTGCCGGGAACGCTTCTCGACCAGGATGAATACCACGAGGATGACGACGGCCGCGGCGAACGAGGCCAGCGTGAGCGCGTCCCGCCAGCCTTCCTGCGCCGCCCTGATGAACCCGTACACCAGCAGGACCATGCCCACGGTGGAGGTGAGCGCCCCGGTAACGTCGAAGTGGCCGGGATGGCGTTCGGACTCCTTGATCCAGCGGGGTGTGGCGAGGGCGATGAGCAGCCCGATCGGGACGTTGACGAAGAGCACCCACCGCCAGTTCAGCCACTCCACGAGGATCCCGCCCGCGAGCAGCCCGATCGCGCCGCCGCCCGCCGAGACCGCGGCGAAGACCCCGAAGGCCCGGTTGCGCTCGGGGCCTTCGCGGAAGGTCGTACTGACCAGGGAGAGGGCGGTCGGGGAGGCGATGGCGCCGCCGACGCCCTGGAGGGCTCGTGCGGCCAGGAGTTGGGCCTCGTTCTGGGCGAGGCCGCCGAGCAGGGAGGCGAGCACGAAGAGCAGCACGCCGAAGATGAACACGCGCCGTCTGCCGAGGATGTCGCCGGTCCGGCCGCCGAGCAGCAGCAGACCGCCGAAGGTGAGGGTGTAGGCGTTGACCACCCAGGCCAGGCTGGTGGTGGAGAAGTCCAGGGAGCGCTGGATGTCCGGCAGCGCGATGTTCACGATGGTGATGTCCAGGACCACCATGAGCTGACAGGACGCGATGACCAGCAACGCCATCGCGTTTCCGCCACCGCCGGATTCCCCGGTGGTGGTCTGCGCTGAGGGGCTTGGCTGCGGGCTCGTCATGGCATGTCGCACTCTCGGGGTGAACCCCCGCGTCGGGGTGGACCCTCGCGAGGGGGCAGTGAACGCTTGCGTCCACTGCTGTGTTCACCGTTCGACGGTACGCCCGTCTCCGAAGCCCTACCACTCGAACCCGTACATGACCTTCAGGCCCCGCCACGACGCTGCTTAGGCCTGTCAAGTCAAGTGCCGCCACAGCGCCCCCAAGGCTTTCAGGCCGCCGCCACGGCATTCCCTTCTCCCCCGTCATGGTGGATCGGCGTCCCCGATCCGGTGAGCGGAACGCCCGTCCCGCCCCGCCGGTGCGCGACGATCTCCGCCGCGATGGACAGCGCGGTCTCCTCGGGCGTACGGGCGCCGAGGTCGAGTCCGATCGGCGACCGCAGCCGCGCCAACTCCCGTGGAGTCAGGCCCACTTCCCGCAGTCGGCGCTCCCGGTCCGCGTGCGTGCGACGCGAGCCCATCGCCCCGACGAACGCGACCGGCATCCGCAGGGCTTCCTTGAGCAGGGGTACGTCGAACTTGGCGTCGTGGGTGAGGACGCACAGCACCGTGCGCGCGTCGGTCGTGGTGCCCCGCAGATAGCGGTGCGGCCAGTCGACGACGACGTCGTCGGCCTCGGGAAAGCGGGCCCGGGTGGCGAAGACGGGGCGGGCGTCGCACACGGTCACGTGGTAGCCGAGGAACGTGCCGACGCGTACCAGCGCCGCGGCGAAGTCGATCGCGCCGAAGACGATCAGGCGGGGCGGCGGCACGCTCGACTCGACGAGCAGGGTCAGGCCGCCGGGGCAGTGCGAGCCGTCCGCGGACAGTTCGACGGTGCCGGTACGGCCGGCGTCCAGCAGGGCCCGGGCCTCGGCCGCCGCCGTGCGGTCGAGTTCGCCGAGACCGCCTTCGTAGGACCCGTCGGGGCGCACGAACAGTGCCCCGCCCAGGAGCTCGGCCGGTCCTCGGACCACTCGGGCGAGCGCGGCCGGCTCTCCCCGGACGACTGCGGACAGCGCCGAGCGGACGACGGTGCGTGCCGGTCCGTCCGTCCGGACCGGCGTGACCATGACGTCGATGACCCCGCCGCAGGTCAGCCCGACCGCGAAGGCGTCCTCGTCGCTGTACCCGAAGCGTTCGACGACCGTCTCGCCGTCCTGGAGCGCCGTGACGCACAGGTCGTACACCGCTCCCTCCACGCAGCCTCCGGAGACCGAGCCGATCACCGTGCCGGCGCTGTCGACCGCCAGGGCGGCACCGGGGCCGCGCGGGGCGCTGCCGCCGACGGCAACGACCGTGGCGACGGCGAACGCGCGGCCCTCCTCGGCCCAGCGGTGCAGCTCCGCGGCGATGTCAAGCATGCCGGCCTGCCGTCAGGACGCGGTCGGGCCGGATGGGCAGGTGGCGGTGGCGTACGCCGGTCGCGTGCCAGACCGCGTTGGCGATGGCCGCCGCCGCGCCCACGATGCCGATCTCGCCGATACCCTTGATGCCGACCGGGTCGTCCGGATCCGGGTCGTCGATCCAGTCCGCCTCGACGAGCGGGACGTCGGCGTGCGCGGCCACGTGGTAGCCGGCGAGGTCGGCGCCGTAGTGGCCGCCCGTGCCGGCGTCCCGTACCGCCTCCTCGTGCAGGGCCATCGAGATGCCCCATGTCATTCCGCCGACGAACTGGCCCCGTGCGGTGAGCGGGTTGACGATCCGGCCGGCCGCGAAGATGCCGAGCATGCGGCGCACCCGCACCTCGCCGGTGTCGACATCCACGGCGACCTCGGCGAACTGTGCGCCGAAGGAGTGCCGTTCCTTCCGGGCGAGGGCGCCGACGGCCTCGGTGGTGTCGGACCGTACGGTGATCCCCTCGGGCGGGACGGCGGCGCCGAGGGCGAGCCGCTCCCGCAGTTCCTCGGCCGCGACCGTGACCGCCCACGACCAGGAGCGGGTGCCCATCGATCCGCCGGCGATGAACGCGGGCCCGAAGTCGCTGTCGCCGATGCGTACCCGGACCCGCTCCGGCGCCGCCTCCAGCGCGTCGGCGGCGACCAGCGTGAGCGCGGTGCGGGCACCGGTTCCGATGTCGGCCGCGTTGATCCGCACGGTGAAGGTGCCGTCCGCCTCGGCCGTCACGGCCGCCGTGGAGGGTGCGGCGCCGGCGGGGAAGGAGGCCGCCGCGGTGCCGGTGCCGAGCAGCCGGCGTCCGTCGCGGCGCAGACCGGGCCGCGGGTCCCGGTCGGCCCAGCCGAACCTGCGGGCGCCTTCCCGGAAGCAGGCGAGCAGGTTGCGGCCGCTGAACGGCAGCCCGGACACGGGACCCAGCGTGGGCTCGTTGCGGACGCGCAGCTCGATCGGGTCGGTCCCCAGCTTCTCGGCGAGTTCGTCGAGCGCCGACTCCAGCGCGAACGACCCGGGTGCCTCGCCCGGCGCGCGCATCCAGGTCGGCGTCGGCACGTCGAGTCGTACGACCCGGTTGGCGGTGTGGTGGGCGTCGGCGTCGTACATCGTCCGGGCCGGGCCCGCGCCCGGTTCGACGAACTCGTGGACGGTCGAGGTGAGGCTCAGGCAGCGGTGCTCCAGCGCGCGCAGCCGGCCGTCGGCGTCGGCGCCGAGCCTGAGGCGCTGCCGGGTCGGGCTGCGGTAGCCGGCCAGCGAGAACATCTGACGACGTGTCATGACAACCCGGACCGGGCGCTGCAGGACGGTCGCGGCCATCACCGCGGCCACCTGGTGGGCGCGCAGGCCCTTGCTGCCGAAGCCGCCGCCGACGTGTTCGGACCGTACCCGCACCGAGGCCGGGTCGAGCGAGAACAGGTTCGCGAGTTCGCTCGCGACCCACAGGGTGCCCTGGTTGGAGTCGACGACGTCGAGCCGTCCGCCGTCCCAGCGGGCCGCCGCCGCGTGCGGCTCCATCGGGTTGTGGTGCTCCTCCGGGGTGGTGTACTCGGCGTCCACGACGACGGCGGACGCGGCGAGTTCGGCCTCCAGGTCGCCCTTCTCGACCACCGCCGGCAGATGGCTGTCGAGCGGGTAGGCGTCCGGGTGCTCGGCGGTGAAGTCGACGTCGTGCGGCTCCTGTTCGTACTGCACGACCAGCGCTTCGGCGGCCTCTCTGGCCTGTTCGGAGGTGTCGGCGACGACCAGGGCGACCGGCCAGCCCGCGTGCGGTACCCGGTCGTGCTGGAAGAGAGCCGCGGTCGGGTCCGGCGCGGTGCCGAGCAGGCCGGTGTAGTCGGTGTCGACGCGCGGGGCGTTGCCGTGGTGCAGGACGGCGACCACGCCGGGCATGGCCAGGACGGGGGTGTCCTCCACCGAGCTGATGCGGCCGCGGGCGACGGTGGACAACACCAGCCAGCCGTGGGCGAGTTGATCGAAGGGGATCTCGCTCGCGTAGCGGGCCGCCCCGGTGACCTTGTCGCGGCCCTCGACGCGGGTGTGCGCGGTGCCGACGGAGTGCCGGCGCGTGGGGGCGGTGGTCATCGGGCGGCCTCCTCGGCGAGTTCGGTCAGCACGGCCACCACGAGGTTGCGCATGAGGGTCACCTTGTATCCGTTGTGCGGCAGCGGCTTCGCGGCGGCCAGTTCGGCGTCCGCGGCGGCCGCGAAGGTCTCGGCGTCCGCCGGTGCGCCGGTCAGCGCGCGTTCGGCCGTCCGGGCCCGCCACGGCCGGGACGCGACCGCCCCGAACGCCAGGCGCACTTCGCGTACGACACCGTCCTCGATGTCGAGCGCGGCGGCGATCGAGCCGATCGCGAAGGCGTACGAGGCACGCTCGCGCACCTTGCGGTAGCGGGAGTGGGCGGCGACGGGGACGGGCGGCAGGGTGACGCCGGTGATCAGCGCTCCGGGCGGCAGCGCGGTCTCCAGGTGCGGGGTGTCGCCCACCGGCCGGTAGAACTCGGCAAGGGGCAACTCGCCCGGCCCCTGGGCTGTTTCGTACGAGACGACCGCGTCGAAGGCCGTCAGCGCGACGCCCATGTCGGAGGGGTGGACGGCTACGCAGTGCTCGGAGGTGCCCAGGATGGCGTGGTTGTGGTGCTCGCCCTCGACTGCGGGGCAACCGCTGCCGGGGACGCGTTTGTTGCACGGTTTGGTCACGTCGGCGAAGTAACCGCAGCGGGTGCGCTGGAGCAGGTTCCCGCCGACCGTGGCCATGTTGCGCAGCTGCCCGGAGGCGCCGGCCAGGACGGCCTGGGTCAACGCCGGGTAGCGGCACCGGACTTCGGGGTGGGCGGCGAGGTCGCTGTTGGTGATGGTCGCGCCGATGCGCAACCCGCCGTTCTCCGTCGACTCGATGCCGTTCAACGGGAGTTCGCGGACGTCGACGAGCCGGGCGGGCCGCTCGACGCCGGTCTTCATCAGGTCGACGAGGTTGGTGCCGCCGCCGAGGAAGCGTGCCTCGGGATCGGCGTCGAGCAGTGCGAGGGCGCCACAGACGTCGACGGCGCGCCGGTAGTCGAACTCCCTCATACGGCCGCCTCCTCGGCGACCTGCGCCTCGGCCGCCCGGGCGACCGCCTGGACGATCGACACGTAGGCGCCGCAGCGGCACAGGTTGCCGCTCATCCGCTCCCGGATCTCGTCGGCGGTCAACGCTGGCACTCCCGTCTCGGGGCGGAGGTCGTCGGTGACGGCGCTCGGCCAGCCCGCCGCGTGTTCCTCGATCACCGCGACGGCGGAACAGATATGGCCCGGTGTGCAGTAGCCGCACTGGTAGCCGTCGAGGTCGAGGAACGCCTGCTGCACCGGGTGGAGTTGCCCGGCCTCGGCCAGCCCTTCGACGGTGGTGATCTCGCGGTCCTCGGCCGCCACCGCGAGTTGCAGACAGGCCACGGCGCGGCGTCCGTCGAGCAGGACCGTGCAGGCACCGCACTGCCCCTGGTCGCAGCCCTTCTTCGTGCCGGTCAGGTCCAGGCGCTCACGCAGGGCGTCGAGGAGGGTGGTGCGGTGGTCGACGGACAGCGTGTGCTTGTCGCCGTTGATCTTCAAGGTGACGGCGCTGGACGTGGACGAGGGGGGTGGGGCCATGATCAGCCTTCTTTCGCGTATCCGGAGCACGTGGCGGGCACGCTCCGCAGGCAACCGAGTCAGGAGACGTTTCGGGTGGACGCGGGGGAGCAACGCCGTCGTATCGGCGCTAGAGTGGACTCAAATGGACAGCTGTCCGCTTACCTCGAACGTAGTGGACAACTGTCCGGTCAGCAAGGACGGCTTTCGGCCGCGCCCACCGGGAGGACGAGTGCAGCAGAAGAAGGACGCGCCTCTGCGCTCGGACGCGCAACGCAACCGCGAGCGCATCCTGGAAGTGGCGCTGGCCGAGCTGACGCACTCCGCGGACGCCCCGCTGAGCGCGATCGCCAAGAAGGCGGGCGTCGGACAGGGCACGTTCTACCGGAACTTCCCCAACCGCGAGGCGCTCGTCCTGGAGGTCTACCGCTACGAGATGCAGCAGGTCGCCGACGCCGCGTCCCAGCTGCTCATGACGCACGCGCCCGACCGGGCGCTGCGCGAGTGGATGGACCGGCTGGCCCAGTTCGCGATGGCCAAGGCCGGCATGGCGGAAGCGATCCGGCGGGCTGTCAGCGCATCGGACGGCCCGGCGAAACCGGGCCACGCCCCCATCACGGCCGCGGCCGGACTGCTGCTCCGCGCGAGCGAGGAGGCCGGCACCATCCGCCCGGGAGTCACCGCGGACGACTTCTTCCTCGCCATAGCCGGCCTCTGGCAGATCGATCCCCGCGGAGACTGGCCCACGCGCACCGCCCGACTGCTGGACCTCGTCATGGACGGACTGCGCGCGGGAGCACCCGGAAAAGCAGAAGACCCCCGGTGAACAGGGGTGTCATGTCTCATGCGGTGTCCGAGGGGGGACTTGAACTCTCCACTCGGGCACCAGCTCATTAGTTAGCTGACCTGCGGAAACATACCCTCTGAGCTCCCATTGAGGCTGCGGGGGTTGGCCATGCTCACCTGCTGTTTCTGCCCGTTCCTGGCCGCTGTTGGTCATGCGTTGGTCACGTGGCCAACCGGGTCTGAGCAGTGAAGAGCCCCGCCCATGCGTCACGGGGGAGGGACGCACGGACGGGGCCGCCGACGGACCGCTCAGGCGGTCAGGCCGGAGTCGAAGTACCCCGGCGTTCGGAACAGGCCCGTGAAGGTGCCGGGGCCGTGCCGTTCGTCCAGCCACGTTCCGAGCGCCGTCACGTCACCGCTGATGATGGCCGCGAGAAGGAGCATGTGGCACTCTCTCTCTTCCCCAGGGGCGAACTCATCAAGGAAGTGCGTGTACCGGCGATTGACGCCCTTCTCATAGCCACTGAGGGCCGCCGCGTATCGAGTCTGCTCTTCGCTTTCCGGCACGGCCACCACGCGCCCGGCGTCCTCTGTCTTCAGCGTCCCCGTCACGTCCCGGAACGCGAGTGCGCCGAGAACGTCTGAGGGTTCCGTCACGCCGAAGCGTTCTGCTGTCTGCCGGGTGATGGCGCGCGCCTCTTTGTCGCACGCGCCTTCCATGACGATTCCGAGGTTCCGCGTGTGGTGGCTTCCGCGCTGGTCGGCAGCCGAGTAGGACTGTCCGCTTGTGCGGCGGTAGTTGATTCCGTACTGAGTGCGGACGGGCACCCCTGCCACTTCCACGTACCGCCTACGCGACCCATAGTGAAGGCAGTCATGCGCGTACGCACGCAGTAGATCGAGAAGGGCCAGCGTGGGGCGCTCGGGATTCCGGCGTTCCAAAGGCCCGTACATGGTGATGACGGCCACCATTTGAAGATGCCGGTATCCCTGGTCCGGGTGGTGGAATCCACCGAAGGCACCGACCCGCGAGGATTCGCAGCCGACCAACACGCGGTCAAGCGGCAGTATCTTCGTCAGCCCGTACCCGGCGTACCGGCGTTTGGCGTTTTCGACGCCCGAATGGAAAGGCGTGGTGTCGATGCCGTCTGCCGCCCACCAGCTGATCATTTCCGACAAGGGCCGGAACACGTGGTCAGGGTGCTTTCCCGTGAGCGGGGACGCGTCGGCGCGCAAGGCCGCCAGCGCCGCCATTGCCTTAGCGCCGGTTACGGACTCATTCGGGGCGAGTTCCGTTAAGTCGCCGCACCTTTCTTGATGAGCTGAATGTGAGACTCTTGCATCCCCTCCGGGAGTGCGTCCGGGCTGAACCATTTCGCCTCCAGAATCTCGAAGCCGTCGAGCTTGAGAGTTCCACCAATGTGAAGCGCTTCATATGCGATTTCCACGCGAAGCTTGTAGCCACTGGTTACCTGAACCAGTCGCCCCGGAACGACTTCAAGGCCGGTTTCTTCCCGGACCTCTCGAACGATGGTCTTCGGGAACTCCTCGCTCTTGATTGCGTAGCCGGTCGGAAGTCCCCATGGCCGGTCTGCGGGCCACATTCGGTGCTTGAGGAGTAGGACTTCCCCCGTCTCGTTCCGTACTACGCCCGTCACGCCAATCATAAATTTGGCGTGCGCGAACCATAGGACGCGCCATTGCAGAGGGCCGCGAATGAGTTTCCACACTCGGGCAATGATTCGCTTCATGCGCACCCTTTCGATAGGGCAAGCGCGTTGGGCGCTTGCGTGCCTGACTCAACCTATGCCGTGGGGTGCGGGTCACGTCCCCTTTCGCTGGGCGCAGCGCTCACACGGGAACGGGCAGAGGGGCAGGGAGTTG
The DNA here is from genome assembly GCF_059026085.1 of Streptomyces sp. a15. Lineage (NCBI taxonomy): Bacteria > Bacillati > Actinomycetota > Actinomycetes > Kitasatosporales > Streptomycetaceae > Streptomyces > Streptomyces sp. A15. The sequence goes on from NZ_JBWLKM010000007.1 coordinate 213,616, forward strand.
GGCGGGAAGGCAATCACGCCGGACGCCGGGTCAAGGGTGCCGCCGTACTCCTCCCACCAGCCGTCGCCTGAGCCTTCAACCACACTGACTAGCTCAGGGTCGGGCAGGGCGCTCACACGAGTACTTGCGCGCTTCGCGGGGATCGTCATGCCTCACCGCCAGTCAGCCGCTTGTACTGCTCATCCTGACTCCAAGCCTCGGCACAAAGGCGCTGCCAGGAAGGGCCGTCGACCGTCTGAACCAGTCCGGCCGCTTCGTCGCCGTACTGCTCCCTGAGCGCTTCCGCAGAGAACGGCGCTGTTGCATACCAGTACCGCGTGCCGTCACTGGCAGGGGCCGACTCAAACGGCTTCCACCCCTCTGGCAGCCTGGGCGCGTCGGTCTCAGCCTCCGCCCGCTCGTGCCGCTCGGGCGGTCTGGCGGTAGCTTTGGGCACTGTCGTCAACCCCTTGATGGTTGGTGGCCACGCCCCCGGACGTTCGCCCGTCGCGGGGGTCTTCTGTTGCGTCTGTCTACTCAACCGATTCCGCGCATGCATAGGGCAGTTGACCGGCGTTGACTACGATGGCAGTCAACAGTCAACGGGAGCTGCACCATGATCGACTTCGGGTCTGAGGTACGGACGGCACTCAAGGCACAGGGGAAGAGCCTGAGAGGTGCGGCCAAGGAACTCCATTACGACGTTGCCTATCTGAGCCGGGTACTCAACGGGAAACAAGCTCCCTCTTCTGAGTTGACACAAGCCATTAACGAATACCTCGGTCTAACCCTGGAAGTAGAAGACAGCGGCACTCATGACGATGAGATGGACGCTTGGGAATTGGCTCGACGCGCACAGGTCAGCGACGTAGGGAATGCCACCCTTGAGCGTCTAGAGCGTGCCTTTGATGGTCTGGCCATGGCCTATCCCAAAGCCAAGCCGGAAGACTTGCTGAGGCAGGTACGCAAACACTCTGCCTACGTCGGAAAATTGCTCGATGGCCGGAAGACCCTTTCGCAACATCGTCGATTGCTGGTCGTCGGGGGCTGGCTGTCTCTGCTCGGGGCAACGGCCCATATCGACATTATGCAAGACGGTGCCGCTACGGCTCTTCTAGAGACAGCCGCAACGCTTGCCAGGGAAGCCGGACACCGTGAGATTGAGGCATGGTGCTATGAGACCGAGGCTTGGCGGGTCCTCACCGATGGGGATTACGTTCAAGCCTTTGACCTTTCCCGAGCCGCGCAGGAGATAGCTCCCGCTGATGGCTCCGCAATCATTCAGGCTACAGCGCAAGAGGGCCGAGCAAGCGCACGGCTAGGCAACGGGAAAGAGACCTACTCAGCCGTTGAACAGGTACAGGATCTCTCTGCCGCTATCGGTTCCATCGATACACCAGAGCACCATTACCGCTATGACCCTGGAAAGGCTCTGTCCTATACAGCTACGACACTTGCATGGCTCGGTGATTCAGCGGCCGAACCTTACGCCAGGGAAGTAATCAAGAGGCTGAGTCCGAGTGACGACGTAAGCCAGTGGCCACGACGTGTAGCTTCCGCGAATATCGATCTGGCTTTGGTTCTTCTCAAGGCAGACCGGCTCGACGAAGCATGTGATTCGGCGCAGAAAGCCATTCTGTCCGGGAGGGTAGTTCCCTCAAATCATTGGCGCGCATTGGAAGTCGTCAAGGCTGTTGAGGCTCGGCAACTCCCCGAGAGTGTAGACCTGCGGGAGGCATACCAGGGCCTCAAGTCGATTGAGAAGGAAAAGGGATAACAACGATTCGACACCTCGCCACCGTCCCGTAAACGAAGAAAGCCCCGACCATGCGGTCGGGGCGGTTTATTTGGTTGATTAGAGCAGTGCGAGGAACGGATTGGAGTCCCCGTGCGGTTCCGACCGCTTCGGTTCCGGCGCAGGCTTGGGGGTCTGCTTGGGTGCTGGACGGTAGGCGTCCAGGCGAACGACGTGTGCGCGGTTCTCCTCACGCTCCGCGCTGGCCGGCTGCGCCTCTGCGTGACGGGAAGTGTCCCGGTTCCTGTCGCTGTCCGTGCTGGCCGGCTGCGGCACAGAGTCACCGGAAGTGTCACCGCGGAGTGAGAAAACGGTGGCCGGTCGGCCGGTCTTCCCTACCCGTTCCACGGTCACGACGATTCCGGGCAGTTCCTTGACCTCGGCGGCCGTCGCTCCCACGTACGGGAGTACCTGAGAGGACGTGGCGCGTCCTCCGTGCATTTCGATCCGGGCCCGCACCTTGTCCTCAAGGCTGAGCGGCTGTCGCTGCACCTTCGGAGATGTGGCGCCCTTGGTGATGCGCACGGCGTCCTGTACTGACCGGCGGACCAGGGTGAAGGCGGCCGACAGCGTCTCTTCCGTGACTGTCTCGGAGCACTCGGAGGCTGCCAGGCAGGCCGCAACCCTGAGCGTCTGTTCTGCGGTCCGCTCGATGAACACGGCCTGTCCCTCGGGCAGGGTCTCGCCCAGGATGCGGGCGTATCGGCGCACGGTCCGCCACAGCGGCCGGGCGTCTTCCGCAAGCGTGATCACGCGCGGCCGTGCAGTGGCCCAGCCGTATGCGTCGGACAGGTCCCTCCCGTCCACCTCGGGCAGGCTCACCCGGTCGTCATCCAGCAGGGGCACAGAGCCCAGCAGGAAGGGAAGAATGCGGTTGTACGAGCCGCCCGCCGCTTCCGACTCGCCCACGTACTTGGTCCAGTCGGAGGGCGTGACGTGGCAGTGCAGGACCATGGCAGGGTCGCGTACTTCTTGCGCCTCATCCTTGGTGGTGTTCCGCAGCGTTGCACCATCCCATGCGCTCCGCAGCTTGGTCGTGAACGACGCATCCCGCTTCACTCTGCGCAGTACTTCTGACCACTCTTCCTCACACACGAAACTGCGGACGTCCCGCCCATGCTCGGTCTCGGCGGTCGCTTCCTGCTGCTCCCAGAGGTGATTCACCATGCTTGCCCCGGACGTGATCCCGGATGTGGTGTGCGTGGCAACAAAACGGCCCAGGGACTTGTCCAGGACGTGATGAGCGGCCCGGAGGGCGGTTCCCTTGCCTCTGCCCGTTCCGGCCACCAGGGCGGACCACAGCAGCACGGGCCGACCACTGCCACGGGACGAGACCTTGACCGTGCCACCGATCGCAGCCGACCACATGGACAGGGCAGCCACATACACCCCCAGGGGGTCCGCTTCCAGGAAGGGAGCGATCTTGCGGACCGCGCGACCGATGGGACCGTACAGAACGGGGGTGCTCATGCTGCCTCTATCTCGAAAAGGGTTGGTTGGGTGGCCTCTGGCCGGGGAGGCCGGGCGCGCTCGACGCCCGGCACGGCGGGGGCGGCGGTTAGGCCGCTGCCGCTTTTCCCTCGGATGCGTCCCGGTGGGTCAGTTCGTAGGCGTGACGGACATGCATGGGGATGCGTCCCTTGGTGGGAACTGCGTAGCCGTTGTCCCGTGCCCAGGCCCGTACGGCACGGTTCCGCTCACGTTCGCTCATCCCGGAGCGGTCAACCTTGGCGGCTCCGGAAGCGGGTCGCCACCGCCCAACTCACCCGAGCGAACAGCCGACTTGAAGCGTCCAGGTTCCCGCACGTCCATGCACGGGATGCCACGCTCCGATGCGTCCCGCAGCTTGGTGGCGTTTCGATCGCCACCCTCTCCGAGGATCAGCAGGACCGTGCTGTCATCCGCACGGCCGACCACGTCATAGCCGAGGTTCCGCACCGCTTCCCGTGCGTCGTCCCACTCGTAACCCGGCACCTCACCAGCGATCATCACGGACCGAACAGGCTCGGGTGCAGGCTCCCCCACCGGCTCCGGCTCCGGCTCCGGCTCCGGCTCCGGGGCAGCCTCAACAACCGGCCCAGGCTCAACCGGCGCACCCTTGGCAGTCCCAGGCACACCAAGAGCGTCCATCAGGTACCTGCCGAACAGGATGTCGTGTTCAAGGCAGAGGTCCCATGTGTGCGCGCCCAGGATAAGAGTCGTGCCCGCTTCTTCCTCACTGCCATCACGCGCTATGTGAGCGTCACACAGAACCTTTTCCACGGGCATGAGCACGGTCTTACGCATAGCGCTGCATTCCTTTGTTAGGGCGGAGGTCTCAGCGAGCGTCCGGAGCGTTGCTCTACGGCTGCCCGCTTGACCTCCATTCTTCCTCACTCCCATCACGGAACGGTAACTAACAAATAACTGAAGCATTACTCAAATGTTTATGAATGGCGGGGGTAATTTCTAATTAGAAAGGAATAGGACCCACCGGGGGTGCCGTTCTAGAACGGCGTTTGGCAATCAAAATATCTAATCGCAGAGCCGACGGGTTGCCGATTAATCGTGTTGGTAGGATGTGCAGCCCAAGGGGAGGAGCCCACATCAATGAGTGACCAGCCCACAACCGCCAGCGAAAAGAAGTGCGCCGACTGCGGAGTCTCTTTGCCGTCCGACAGTAAGCGCACCGAGTGCCGACACTGCGAGAAGTGCGTGGACTGGGCCTGCATGCGGGACCACGGGCGACGCAGTGGCCAACATCAAGGCTGACGTCGGCTAGGGCAACCACCGACACTGTGCACACCGGTCCGGATCGTGGATCACGTCATCAGCCCAGGGCCTAGCCTCCTTCGTAAGGAACCAGCCCACATGGGCGGCGAACTCTTGGAGGCAGTCAGAACATTGACGCTCATCCCAAGGGCACTCCACGCCGGTCCGGTGAAGCCCGTCATGCGCGGCTGCCCCGGCCTTGGCCGCTCTCCGCGCGCTCACCGCACATCCCCCGGGAAAGTCCATCCAAGCCGCTTCATTCCCTCGGCAGTCAGCCCCAATGACCCCGCTAGGTGTCGGTATTCCATCTGGTGTGTGCTGGTTGCTGTGCTGTCCAGGATCTTTCCGAAGTAGGTGAGCATCACAGCCACGGTCGGTATGAATGACTCGTCCCACATAGCAGCTTGCGGACTGCTCCACCATTGCCGCCACTGCTCAAGCTCAGCACTTGTCCACTCCCTACCGGCTGGGATATCCGGCACTGGTAGACCGTGCTCCCAGGGCAACTCCAGCAATCCCTGATATCGGCTGTGCGGTGAGTTCGGGTTACGCATCTTTGGCATAGGTCCTCCGGTTCCATTACGTGCGGTCGACGGCCGGCGCAGGCTTCTGATCGACGGACAGTAAAAAGAACGGGCCCCCGCTCGCCGCATCAGCAGGGGCCCGAACTAATCAAGGTTAGGCAGAGGGCCACGTGACAGCGGCCTTGATGATTCCCTTGGTCGGCTTGGACTCATCAAAGGTGCTGTCGACCTTCTTGGTGTCCAGCTCCGGGTAACGCACGATCTTGCCGCCGTACAGGTGCAGGGTGTCGATGTAGTCAGCCCGGTACTTTTCCGACTGCCCCTCACGGAAGCCTGTGAACTGGCTTGCATAGGTGGAGAACTCCGAGTGACCGGCCACGATGTCGGCACCGGCAGGCATGGCCGTAGTGGTCAAGATGGTGAACCCGGCGAGTCGGGCAACGACACCGTTTGCAGTCACGCCCCCTTCGCCATACGCAGCGGCGTTAGCCACGGCGGGGTGTTCGATGAGGTATCGCTTCACGCGCGGCGAGACAACGACGTAACGGCCCGTCGGGATGTCGTTGTCGTCCAGAGCCAGCATCATGTCCAGGATCGCACTGTAGAGGCTCTGGGGGATGTTGTCGGCAGTCGGCACGACGGCCGGAAGCGCCGTTGCCCCGGTGACGATGATGTTGCCCATAAATGTGTCGGCCTCACGGGCCAGGGCACGAATCATCTGCTGATTGATCGGCGAGCTCAGGCCCCCAGCGAGCTGGACCCGTTCCGCATCTTCGACGAGAACTTGAAGATATTTCGCCTCAGTAATGGTGAGCTTCTGGTCGACAGTTTCCGGCCGCTGGGCCGTCATCCCGTCAGCGATCGTGTAGTCACCCACGGTTGGCCGAAGAAGGCTGTTGATGTGGACAACATCGCCCTTCTTTCGAATCTCACCCTCATATTTGTTGTTAGAGCAAATAGGGGAGGCCCAGACAAGAAGCGGATCGAAGGCGACGAGAAGCTCTGCGTCCCAAATTTCCGGAATGAAGGTCGTGGTGCCGGGCTGCTGATAGGCAAAGCTCATACAAGTACTCCTAATTATCGCTTACGAACATCGAGAGAGAGACGGCGACGCTCCGGAATCGGGCTGCCATCGCGATTGTGCCCTGTGCCGACAAGCTGAGGGAACTTCGGTTCACTGGACTTGAAAGGCGCCAGGGCCTTATCAATTGCCTTCGCCGAAGGCATACCGTCTTCGCCAAGCAACTTGGAAGCATCCAGGTAATCGGTGAATCCGTCCGGGAGATTGATCCCGGCCTGGGCGGCATGGCCCTTGAGTTCAGCCCGAGCCAGCTTTCCCGCATACTCCCGCTCGACCTCAGCCCTAATGGAATCGGAGGGGTCGGCCGGCGTGGCCTCGGAAATCGGTTCTGCGTCGCTCATGGCGACACCTCCTAGTTGTCTCGTGATCCCGTTTGCATTACTTTGAGTTGTTTGCGACGAGCTTCTTGATGTTGGTCTGGACGAGGCGAACCTTCGCAAGGATCTCGTCGGCGGTCGCGGTCCAAGTGAAGGGCCTGGCTTCGGAGTTCCAGGAGTCGATGTAGTTGTGGATCTGTGTGATCAGGACGTTGACACTGGCGAAGGTGCCGCGGCGGATCGACTGCCGGGTCAGGATTCCGAACCAGGTCTCGTCGGGTAGGACCGCTGCATTGCTGCAGCGGTCCCCCCTCAGAACCGGCCGTGCCCGATTTCCGGGCAACCGGCTCAAGCAAGCTCTATGGCTCGCGGGCTGGTCAAAAGTGCTGACGTCTTGCCGATGCCGGTGGTCAGCCGACGGTGGCAGTGAGTGTGGATCAGTCGCGGGGCGGTGGGTTTGTCCGGCTTGCCGTTGCCTGCATCGGCGGTGATCGCGTGTTTGCGGATCGCCGTGCGGGTGACCTTGAGCCACTGTTCCCACTGGTCGGGGGTTTGCGGCTCGTGGTCGGCGTGCAGCAGCAGCCCTCCGCAGAGTGAACATCGGCCGTCCTGCTTCTGCAGCAGATGCAGGGTGCCTTTGCCCAGCGGTAGTTTGCCGCGGCGACGCCGCTTGGCCCAGAAGTCGGCCAGGGCGGGATCGTCGGTCGACGCCTTTCCTGGCACCATCCGGTGCCGGACGATCGGTGTCCAGGCGAACTTGTAGAGGTAGAAACCGCTGGTGCGGTCCCCGAACACCCACCTGTCCTGCCTGAACGGGTTGAACATGCCGAAGTACCGGTCGGTCACCCAGCGCTTCGACTTGTTCGGGTGGGAGAACTTGGCCCACTTGTAGACCAGCCTCCACACGTAGGCGTCCAGCGAGTTGAATGCCCGCTTGGACACCCCGATCCGGTAGTAGGCAGCCCAGCCCTTGATGATCGGGTTGAGCTTGGCGATCACCGCGTCGGCGTTGGCCCCTCGCAGGGCCAGCATCTCGGCGGCGAGCCGTTCCCGGATCCGCCGCAGGGCCGCGTTGCTCGGCTTGGTCAGCAGCTTTCCGCGATAGCGTCGGATGTTGAACCCCAGGAAGTCGCAGCCCTCGTCGAGGTGGACAATGCGCGTCTTGTCCTCGTTGAAGGCAAGTCCCCGGGGCGCGAGCCACACGGCGAGTCGCGCCTTGACCTCCTCGGCCTGTTCCTGTGAATGGCACAGGGCGAGGAGGTCGTCGGCATAGACGACCAGAACCGGGGAGTCACGCGCCAAAATCACGGCATCACTGCCGAGAGTCTGGTAGCGGACTCCAGCGGCCTTTCCCATTCCATGCAAAGCAATATTCAACAGCGCGGGACTGATCACCCCGCCCTGGGGAGTTCCCTCCACCGTGGGGGCGAACCAACCTTCCTCGACCACACCCGCCTTCAGCCACCCGGCGATCATTCCCCTTCCGGGGAAGGAACCCAGTGACGTGAGCAAGTGCTCGTGGTCGATCCGGTCGAATGCCGCTTTCAAGTCGGCGTCGAGCACCCACAGGCGTTTGGCATTCTTGCCGCTCGCCGTCGTGTGGATGGCCACGATCGCGTCATGACAGCCACGACCGGGACGGAAACCGTAGACCTTCGGCTCCATCCGTGCCTCCCACTCGGGCTCCAATGCATTCAGCGCCAGAGCCTGGAGGCATCTGTCGGCGATCACGGGAATTCCGAGCGGACGCTGTTTTCCATTCGCCTTGGCGATATACACCCGCCTGACGGGCCTGGGTTTCCACGGGGCCGCGTCATGCTGCACCCAGTCGGCCAACTCGGCCTTGCCCTGGGGCAGCAGGACGACTTTCCCGTCGATGCCCGCCGTCTTGCGGCCAGCGTTGACCTCCGTGACCCGCCGCACACTCGCGAGTGTGTTGGCGCGGGAGCGGAGCATCAGCTTCTGCAGATTCCTGACCTTGGCCAGGTCTCCTGCCTGCGATGCCGTGAAGATGCGCTGCCGCAGACGCCGTACGTCGTCCTCGACCCTCCGCCAGTCGATCGACGGCCAGTCGGTGATCTCGTCCTCAGGTCCGTTCGTCATGCCGGGGGCGGTCGCTGCGGCTTGCGCCGCGTCGGCCGTCTGAATCGTCATGGCGTCCAACTTGCCCTTCGGTTCCGGTGTCTTCGGTCATCGTGCCTTCACAAGCTCACCAGACCCACGTCAGCACCCTTTCAGGTCGGGGCATCAGCCCCTATCCGGCCAGTTATGCGGGGACCACCGACGAAGGTGTCGGCATGTGGTTCCCGGTTTCCTGCTGCCTTTCGGCGACCGGCATTCGCTTGCTGGGTCTTCCTGCGCCCGCTGGAGAGTTGGGCCTTCCTTGCGGTCGGCTTACCAGACCACAAATGCATGGCCTGGACTCCATCGGGGTTGTCACGTTCCGCATGAGAGAGATGCTGCCGGGGAGGGTGCCCTCTGCACCCCGGGGACGGCGGTGCACTCCCGACCGGTCAGATATCTCCAGTCGGCGCCTGCCGCTTTACAACGGCCAGTCCCTATCTCCCGCTGAAACAACCCATCGGCGAGAGTGTTCATGACGAGGCATCATCAAGGGTTCATTCGCATTCACCCGTCCGGCATTTCCCAGCCTGTAACCCCCGGATGGAACGAGGATCCTTGGGCAGTTCCTCAGGCTTCGCACCCCGCGATTACTCGCAACGCACGCTGAGGCGGGAACGAGCCCTGCGCACTGGCTCGGGTCCTACACCTTCGACATCAGTCGAACCTCCTCGGTGAATACCACTCTTCTCAAGCGACTTCGTGTCGCACGATCTGGTTCA